>NZ_JAVRIB010000011.1:0-120390 GCF_031846275.1 Spectribacter hydrogenoxidans | reverse complement strand
TGGCGTCATCAACGATGCCCAGACACTTGATGGCCCGGCCATCGGCGACCCGATCGAATACAAAGTCCATCGACCAGACTTCGTTCGCTCGCGCGGGACGCATCAACGGCTGCCGATCAGCCGTCGGCACCTTCTTGCGTCGTCGACGACGCACTTGCAGGCATTGTTCAGCATAGAGCCGCTCGACACGCTTGTGATTCACGACCCAGCCGGCTTGGCGAAGCTTGAGATAGATCATCGGCGCGCCGTAGCGGCGATAGCGCTGCGCCAGGCGCAGGATCTCGGCGCGTAAACACGCGTTGCGATCCGGTGCCGGCTGATATCGAAATGCGCTTGGACTCATCGCCACCACGGCCAGCGAACGACGTTCGCTCAAGCCGCGCTGACTCATGAACCGCACCAGCTCGCGCCTGGCTGTTGCGGTCACCATTTTTTTCGCAAGGCCTCGCGCGTGACCTCGTTTTCGAGCATCGATTCGGCCAACAGGCGTTTCAAGCGGCCGTTCTCCGCCTCAAGGGCTTTCAGACGCTTGGCGTCCGAGACGTCCATGCCGCCGAACTTGTTTCGCCAGGTGTAATAGCTGGCCTCGGAGAAACCGTGCCGGCGGCACAGCTCTTTAACCGGCGTTCCCGCCTCGGCCTCCTTCAGAAAACCAATGATCTGCTCTTCCGTGTAGCGCTTCTTCATGTCCAATCTCCAGACTTCGGGTGATTGGACTCCAGATCAGCCTGCTACTCAATAGCGGGGGATGGTCGAAGGGGCTGGGGTTCGCAAAGCTCAGCACTTTGGTCAACAAGGAAAACGGTACTGGCTATGAGTTCAAGCAGTGCCAAAATGCATAACAAAGCCAGTCACGGCTACTGCCTTACGGCCTCGCCTGCATTCCGTAGCCGCGCGCTGGCGGCGTTGTTGGGCGGCTAAAAGGGGCTAAGGCAAACGAGGTTCAACGATGGAAGGTACAACCGCTACGCGACTGCTTCCGAACATCTGCACGGACAAGATGGAAAGGACTCGCGATTTCTATATGGAGTTGCTGGGTTTTGTCGTTGGCTTCGAGCACGAGGGCTGGTACATCCAGATGGCGTCGCCCGAAAAGCCGGAACTTCAAATCGGCATCATGCGTCTCGACCATGAGTTCACACCAAGAGCTTTCCAGCATCCGCCACAGGGCGTCATCCTGTCTGTACAGGTCGAGGATGTTGAGGCCACATACGCTGTCGTGAAAGGCCGCGGTTTCGAAGTGGCGAAAGACATATGCGACGAGGAATTCGGGATGAGGCGGTTTATGGTGGCGGATCCGAATGGTCTGCTTGTAAACATGTTCTCGTTCCCATGAACGCGCGCCTATCAGGGGGCTTCACCCAAGGCGGATGACATTCCGGGAGATTATTCGACGCTGGCGCAGCTGTGTGGCCCCGATGGCAATCTCATCACGCTCTCGGTCCTCGGGCAGAATCCGGCTGTCGGCCGGGTGACTTACCATGAGGCATTCGGTGCCAGAGGCTGACAAGAGGCGGGGTCGGGCACCACAACAGAGTGCATTTCAGTGAGTGATGCCATTTCAATCCGTTTCGAATCCCGGCTGCTGGCGCCGCATGAGCGGGTATGGGCATGGATCAGTTCGATCAATGGCATCGCGGCGGAGCTGTGGCCGTTTCTGCGCATGACCTCACCGAAACGCGTGCAGTCCCTGGCCGACGTGCAGGTCGAGCCAGGGGTTCGGCTGTTTCGGAGCTACCTGTTGCTGTTCGGCGTCGTGCCGATTGATTATTCGGATATGACCTTGCTCGAGCTGACACTCGGCATCGGTTTTATCGAGCAATCTCCCATGGGCTCGATGACGCTGTGGCGACACGAGCGGCACATTGCGCCCTGCCCTTCGGCGCCTGATGCGGTGCTGCTGGTCGATCAGCTCACGCTGCAACCGCGCCTGGCGCGGCGGCTTACAGGCTGGTTCGTCCGTCATCTCTTTGCCCATCGACACAAGGTGCTCAGCGACAACCTCGATGGTGCCGAACAAGGCGCGCCGGTGGATGTGTCCGCGTCGCGGCCACGCCGCTGACCTGTGATGTTGGACGTCAACGGTATCCGGACATGGAAACAACTGACGTAGCCACCTTCGAAACCCGATTACTTCGCCCGGCGAAGCCGGGTGAGGATGATTCGTGGGCTTTTATTGTTCTGCCCAGGGCCGCAAGCGACCAGTTGCCCAGACGTGGAAGGACGTCGGTCGAGGGCACCATCAACGGGTACGCATTTAGCGCCACGCTCGATCCCGACGGTCAGCTTGGGCACTGGTTCACGGTGAGCCGGGAGCTGCGCGAGGCTGCCGGGGCGAATATCGGCGATACGGTTACCGTGCGAATCTCGCCGGCCGATCCGGAACCGGAGCCACGGCTGCCCGATGATCTACGGGAAGCGCTGGCGGCTCATCCGGCGGCAAAGGCCTGCTGGGACGCCACAACGACCATTGCACGAGTGGACTGGATTCACTGGATCGAGTCTGCCAAACAGGCCAGCACTCGAGCTCGCCGGGTGGATAGCGCCTGTGACATGCTTGCTTCGGGCAGGAAGCGTGTCTGCTGCTTTGACCAGTCCGGCTTCTACAGCAAGAGCCTTAGTGCCCCCCGGGCCGCGGACTAGCGGCATGACAGGCCAGGCGCGCCACAAGGCGCTGGACCATCACGCGGACCGCGGCCGGCCGGATTCTGCCGCCAGGAGACAGTACCGATGTTTTTCACCCTGCTGATCGTCACCCTGCTCGTTGCCGCCGGCGTGGCCGCGGTGACGGTCTTTCTGTTCAACCGCCCCATCGGCGCGGTGCTTGCCCGGATCGTGTCCGCCGAGCTGTCATCGGCCTGGCACCGCTACATCAAGTTCGCCGCGTTCGTGGTCGGTATTTCGGGCGGGGTTCGGGTGCACCAGCTGGAGCGCTACATAAGCGCCCCGCATGAAGGCGCGCAGATACTGGAGCTGACGCCGGAGCGCTGGACGCTGGAGATCTATCGAACCGTGATCGAGACGCTGCAGAGCATGGCGTGGCTGTTCCTGATCGTGTTTCTCGTCGCGCTGATCGCGTATGTGATCGTGCGCGGTTTCGAACTGCGCCGCCCGCCACAGAATGACAAGTCCGACTGAAATCGGCGCTGGTGCCCGTACCGGGCACCATGGAGGTAAGCCATGACGGTTGACGAGCTGAAAGTGGTACTGCTGTGGAGCACGGTGATCAACTACGGCGTGCTTCTGGTCTGGTTCGCCGCATTCAGCCTGGCCCATGACTGGGTTTACCGGACGCATACCCGCTGGTTCAGGCTTTCCGTGGAAACGTTCGACGCGCTCAATTACATGGGCGTTGCCCTCTACAAGATCGGCATCCTTCTCCTCAACCTGGCGCCGTTGATCGCGCTTTGCCTGATTTCGTAGCTGACGATGCTGGCGCTCCGGCCAACCTGCGAGCACTGCGACACATCGCTACCGCCGCTTTCTGTTCCCGCCGCTGGCAATGGGTTAATAATGGGGTGTGAGCGCAATCCGGCCAGAGAGTAGTTGAAAGTGGCGGACTGAAGTCCGCCCTACGACTGACGCCGGTCGTCTTCTCGCCACTCTGTCGATGGGTTAATAATGGGGCGTTAGCGCGATCCGGCCAGAGAGTAGTTGAAAGTGGCGGACTGAAGTCCGCCCTACGGCTGACGCCGGGCGTCTTCCCGCCACTCTGTCGATGGGTTAATAATGGGGTGTTAGCCCGACCCGGCCAGAGGGCGGTTGAAAGTGGCGGACTGAAGTCCGCCCTACGACAATGCCTTCTGATGTAGGGCCGGCTTTAGCCGGCCTCTCGTTCCGGCCGGTCTGCCAGCGATACAACCGCCTGATAATGGGACTTGCGCAAGGAGACGGTGAATGGCGGACCTGATCCTGACCACCTTCGATTGGGTTCCCGAGATGCCGCGGGGTTATGTGCGCGACCTGCGAGTCCGTTGGGCGCTCGAAGAAGCCCGCTTGCCATACCGCGTTGACAGCGTGCCCTTCCGCGACCGGGATACCGGGCATTACTCGCACCAGCCCTTTGGGCAGGTGCCGTGGCTGACCGACGGAGACATCTCGATCTTCGAAAGCGGCGCGATCCTGCTGTATCTGGGCGAGCGCAGTGATGCGCTGATACCGACCGATGCGCAGGAGCGCCGCGAGGTCATCACATGGCTGTTCGCGGCGCTCAATTCCGTGGAAATGGCAAGCCTGCCCTGGTCCCTGTTCTTCTTCTCCGGTGATACGGCAGACACGCCGGGGCGAAAGTGTCTGGACGGGTTCCTGGCATCCCGGCTCCAGCACCTGGAGTCGGTGCTCACCGGACGCGAGTGGCTGGCCGGCACCTTTTCCGTGGCCGACATTCTGATGGCGGATGTCCTGCGCCTGGTCCATCGGTTCGAGGGACTGGCGGCGTATCCAGTCTGTCGGCGCTATGTCGAGCGCGCCACCTCACGCCCGGCGTTCGTGAAGGCGCACGCGGACCAGCTGGCCCATTTCGCCGCGGCAGACTGAGCCGCCTTGTTCTGGAGACATGTGAAAGCGGCGGACTGAAGTCCGCCCTACAACAATGCATGCTGGTATGGGGTTGGGTTTGCCAGCGATACAACCGCCCAAGATCAAGGATGAGCACAATGAAAATCCGGGTTGAAACTACCGTTGATGCACCTATCGACCAGGTCTGGCGTGCCTATACAACCCCCGACGACATCAAGCAGTGGAACGCGGCCTCCGAGGATTGGCATACGACGGCTGCCTCCGTGGACCTGCGGGAGGGCGGCGCTTTCTGCTCGAGAATGGAGGCCAGGGACGGCAGCATGGGATTCGATTTTTCCGGAACCTATACGCGCATCGTCGAGCACCAGCTGATCGAGTACAGTTTCGGGGATCGCGCCGCGGAGGTCGCGTTTGCCGAAACGCCGCATGGCGTCAGAGTCCAGGTAACGTTCGATAGTGAGCCCGCGCATTCCGTGGAGCAGCAGCGGGAAGGCTGGCAAGCCATTCTCGACAACTTCAATCGGCATGTGGCGGCAAAGCGGTAAGTCAGCCTGCGCAGGAAATTGCATGGCAAGCAGAACAACGTGAAATCGGCGCTTGGCGTAATGCTCATGCTTGTCTCGCTGCAGGCCGTCCCGGCGGGCTGGCAGGAAAGCCCGGCGCTCGGGGCGTTGTTCGACAGCGCCGGCGTGACCGGAACGTTTGTCCTGTATGACGCCGATGTCGGCGGTTTGGTCGGCCACAATGAGCCCCGTGCCCGGACACGCTTCGTGCCGGCCTCGACGTTCAAGATCCCGAACAGCCTGATCGGCCTTTCCGTGGGCGCGGTGGCGAGTGTGGATGTCGTGCTCCCCTACGGCGGCCAGCCGCAGCCCTACCCGGCCTGGGAACGGGACATGGGGCTGCGCGACGCCATCGCGATATCCAATGTGCCGATCTATCAGGCACTGGCGAGACGGATCGGGCTGGAGCGGATGCAGGTCTGGGTGTCGAAACTCGGCTTCGGGAACGAGGACATCGGCACGACGGTCGACCGATTCTGGCTGGACGGTCCGCTCGCGATCAGTGCCGTGGAGCAGACACGGTTCCTGGCCCGACTGGCCCGAGGCGATTTGCCGGTATCCGGGGAAATTCAGGCGAGCGTGCGGGATATCGTCCTGCTGGACGCGGGCGACGACTGGCGGCTGTACGGCAAGACCGGCTGGGAGAACGCGCCGGACCCCGGCGTAGGCTGGTGGGTCGGCTGGGTGGAAAGGGATGACCGCGTATACGCCTTTGCGCTGAACATGGCCATGCAGGAGGGTACCGACCCCGGCGTCCGCACCGAGCTTGGCAGGGCGTGTCTTGAGGCGCTTGGGGTACTCTGACCCACGATGAGCGAGCCGACGCGATGAACGACACCCAACTCAGAGATAACCTGGCGGCGGAACGCACCCGGCTTGCCAACGAGCGGACGCTGCTGGCCTACATCCGCACGGCGCTTGCCCTGGCCGGTGCGGGTGCCATCCTGCTGCATTTCTTTCCCTATCATCCGTGGTTGTGGGCGATTGCCGGGGTTCTGATTGGCGCCGGCGGCTTAGTGACGATGGTCGGGGCCTACCGGTTCGTGACAGTCGGCCGGCGGATTCCGGGTTCACGGGGCTGAGGCGGGCACTTCACCGATGACTGAATGCTGCCGATGAACAACATCCGGATTCTGTTGATTCTCACCGCCCTGCTCATCTCGCCCTCGGGCGCTGCCGTGGATCTGCTGGCCTCGGCGCCGACCCAGGCGGGCATGAACCGCGATGCCTGCGATGAAGCCGAGGCCGCGGCGGCGGCCCTGCAGGCGGAGTACGACGCCCTGCTCGACCGCCACGCCTCCGACCCGCAAACGCAGGCGCTGATCCGCGAGGCCCGCGATGCGTACGAGACATTCCGGCAGGCGCATCTGGCCGCGTTTCGCGCCGCCTCCAAGGGCTCGGTGGCGCCCATGTGCCACTGCATGGCGGCGAGAACACTGGCGGAATCACAGCAGCCGATGGTCGCGGCGTCGCCGGAGGGTGACGTCTGCGCCTGGTAGCGTGATGCCCGGGGTCTGCGCGGTATTCTCGTGCACCTCCCCGCCGCCTCGCGTGGAGTCATTCAACCAAAGAAGGAAATCGGCATGTCCCAGCCCGTTTACGCGCTGAACCTGTTCAACGTCTCCAACCGGGACGAGTACCTGGCCTATTCCCGTCGCTCGGCCAAGGAAGTGGCGGCGCACGGTGGCCGGGTGGTGGCCCTCGGCAAGTACCGCGAATCCGCCGCCGGTGACATCGAGCCACGCTCGGTGATGGTGCTGGTGGAGTGGGAGTCGAAGGAGGCCTTCGAAAGCTACTGCAACGACCCGGCACTCGCCGACCTGCATCCGCACCGCGAAAATGGCACAGACGGTTACATCTGGCACCTGTTCGACAAGCTCGAGGACCTGCGGCCAATTCTGAAGTAGGCACCCTCGCGGCACGTCCGGCTCATGCGGCGCCGCCATGATCCTGCCTGTCTGCCCCGGGCGCGAATGCCGCCGGCCGGCCTGATCGGCCTGATATCGGCAGTCTTTCTCCCCGGACCGCGGGTAGCAATGGACACCGGGCTGACGGCAACGCTGCTGGCGGAACGGCTGGGCGCCGCTACAGCCAGCCGGCCAGTTCCGTTTCCAGCACCTGAACCAGGGCTTCGATATGATCGTCGCGGTCGTTCAGGCAGGGAACATAAGTGAACTGCTCGCCACCGGCCGCCAGGAAGCTGTCGCGGATTTCCTGCTGGATTTCCTCCAGGGTTTCCACACAGTCCGACGAAAACGCCGGTGAGATCACGGCGATGCGCTTGTGTCCGGCCCGGGCCAGTTCGGCCACACGATCCACGGTCGGCGGACCCACCCATTTCTCCGGGCCGAACTGGGACTGGAACGTGGTCTCGACCGTTTCCGCCGGGAATCCCAGGGCATCGCGCAGCAGCCGCGTGGTCTTCTGACACTGGCAGTGGTACGGGTCGCCTTCCAGCAGATACCGCTCCGGCACCCCGTGGTAGCTGGCCACCAGCCGGGTGGGCGGCTGTTCCAGTTCCGCGTAGACGTCACGCACCGAGTTGGCCAGCGCCTGCACGTAGGCCGGATGCTCGAAATAGGCCGGAACAGTGCGAATGGCGGGCTGCCATTTCATCCGCATCAGACTGCGGAACGCCTGGTCGTTGGCGGTGGCGGTGGTGGGTGAGCCGTACTGGGGATAAAGCGGGAAGAACACGATCCGCTCGCAGCCCTGCTCGCGCATGCGTTCGAGCACGCTCGGCGTGGACGGATTGCCGTAGCGCATGCAGAAGTCCACGGCCACCGCGTCGCCGTGACGGGCGGTCAGCTGCTCGCGGACCCGCTCGGTCTGCGCGCGGGTGATGGTCAGCAGCGGGCTTTCGTCCCGTTCGGTGTTCCAGATGCTCTTGTAGGCCTTGCCGGAGGAGAACGGGCGCTTGCTGAGAATGACGAGCTGCAGAAGCGGCTGCCATTTCCAGGCAGCGTAATCCACCACCCGCCGGTCGGACAGGAATTCGCCGAGATACCTGCGCATGGACCAGTAGTCGGTGTCGTCCGGGGTACCCAGATTGGCCAGCACCACGCCGACCCGGGCCGGGGCCACGGCCGGATGATCGGCCGGCGCATGGGCCAGACGGCCGGCGCCGGGCTGATCCTTTTCCATCTTCGAGGTCATGCCTGTCTTTCGCCAGAATGGGCGCCAAGTATACTGACTCAGTAGGATTTTCGATGCGCAACCTAATAGTTCTGGTGGCACACAACCGAGACGCCAGCAAGCCCGGCCGGCGTTCATCGGCCCCGGGCATCGATATCAAGATCACGCGGAAAGGCCTGGCAGACGTTATATGGGCAATTCCGTGCGGGCGGACGACATCATGCCGATAACAGGCGTGGCACCATTGACCTTCAACAGAACGTGAGCCGGGCGCGGCATGACTGTCAGACGGCGGATTTCAGGCTTGCTCCGACGAACTTCAGTTCGCTACGGGCTAACCGGTCTGCTGGTATTCGTCATGCTGGGGTTGACCGGTATCGCTGCCTGGAACAGTTATCGGGCGGAGACGGCGGCAAAGAACCGGATTTTTGATCGACATGTGGCTGAGGTAAAAGCCACGATCAACGACCGCATGGTCGATTACACGCAGGGATTGCGTACCGCGGCCACACTATTCGAGTTGATGCCGCAGGTCAGCTGGCAGACCTGGCATACATTCATGGAAAGCGCCGCCCTGCGCGAATCCTACCCCGGCATTCAGGGCGTGGGTTTCGCCCGGGCTCTTGCGCCGTCGGAGATCGCGGCTTTCGAGCGGCGCGTACGCGCCGACGGCTTTAGCGACTTCCAGGTTCATCCCCGAGACACCGAACGAAGCCTGTACACCGCCATCCAGTTCCTGTCGCCGCTGGACGAGCGTAATCGTCGGGCGCTCGGCTACGACATGCTGTCGGAAGACACTCGCGCGAGTGCCATGCAAACCGCCTGGAACAGCGGACGCGCGACCTTGTCGGGCCCGGTAACGCTGCGCCAGGAGCTGGACCATGATATCCAGGCGGGCACGTTGCTGTATCTGCCCGTTTATGCGGACGAGACCGCGGGCAATGATCGATCCGGATCCAGCGACCGCACGCTGACGGGATTTGTCTATGGTGTCTTCCGGATGGGGGATCTGTTCCATAGCCTGCTGGGATCCCGATTCGATAATCTCCGCATCCGGGTGGTAGATGAAAGCGGAGGCGAGCTTTTCGACTCCCTGCCCGAAGGCCCGACTGGCAATGCGTTGACGCGCACCACGACGATGACTGTCGCCGGTCGCGAATGGCGGATCACACTCGATACTCGATCGGCCTTCGGCCATAACCTGATCGGTGCCCCCTGGCTGGTATTGATCGCCGGGCTGCTGATGACCGCGCTGATCTTCTCCATTGTCTGGAATCTGCTGCGCTCTGAACGCAAGGCATTCGAGCTGGCCGGCAGGCTCAGCCGTGCCTACGCGGACTCGGAGAAGCGCCATCGCGCCATCCTGGAAGCCACCGTGGACGGCATCATTACTGTGGGCAGCGACCATCGAATCAGCAGTTTCAGTGCCGGCGCGGAGCGTATCTTTCAGCGCCCGGCGGCCACCCTGGCGGGCATCGACATGATCACGCTGTTCCCACCCGCCGAACACAAGCGGCTGCGCACCATTGCGAACGATTTCTTCGCCAGCGGCGGGCCGGGTAGTGATGCACTCCGATTCGAAGCCGACGCGGTCGACGCTTATGGGCGAGTATTCCCCGTCAGCATCGCCGTCAACGCGATGAATACCGCCGAGGGGATACAGGCCGTCGCGTTGGTGGCGGATATTTCCGAACGTCGCAAGGCAGAGTCGAGAATTCAGCATCTGGCCCTGCACGACCCCTTAACCGGGCTTGCCAACCGTCGCTTGATGCAGGATCAGCTGGAGCAGGCAGTCCGGGATGCCGAGGCCGCCGCCGACGGCAGACTCGCCGTCATGATGATCGACCTCGACCGACTCAAGCGTATCAACGATGCCCGTGGCCATCATGCCGGCGATGTGCTCCTGCGGCGCGTGGGCGGCCGGCTGCGACAGGCTGTGGACGGGAACGGCCTGGTGGCACGTATGGGCGGGGACGAGTTCGTGGTACTGGTGCCCGATGTTCATGACACGAGGCAGGTTGCCCGACTGGCCGAAGAACTTCTGGCGGCAATCGAACGCCCGCTGATCATTGACGGGGAGCGTTTGTATCCACGTGCCAGCCTCGGCATTGCCCTGTTTCCGGAACATGGTCGCGACCCGGAAACCTTGCTTCGCCATGCCGATGCCGCGATGTACGACGCCAAACGGGCCAGGGCGGATACCTACGTCTGGTTCAGCCAGACACAGACCGACGAAGATGACGGCGACAAGCTTCAACTGGAAAACGACCTGCGCGAGGCGCTGGCGGCGGGCGACCAGCTATTCCTCCGGTTCCAGCCCCAGTTCCGGCTGAGTACGGCGTCACTGATCGGATTCGAGGCGCTGGTGCGCTGGCAGCATCCTACCCATGGCGAACTATCACCCATCGACTTCATTGACCTGGCCGAGGACGCGGGCCTGATCATCGCACTGGGCGACGCGGTAGCGCATCTCGCCTGCCGGGAAATCGCAGCGCTGCGAGCCGATATCGGTTTCGATCTGCCCGTCGGTGTGAATATCTCGCCACGCGAACTGGCGGCCGAGCGATTCGCCGACCGGATCCTGGGCTGTCTGAAGCAGCACGGGCTGCCGGCTTCGATGCTGACGCTGGAAGTCACCGAGAACGTACTCATTGACAGCCCGGCACTTGCGGCCGAAACCCTCGGCCGCCTGCGGCGCCTGGGCGTGCGCATCGCCATCGATGACTTCGGCACCGGCTACGCCAGCCTGTCGTACCTGAACCGGTTCCCGGTGGACGTACTCAAGATCGACAAGCAGTTCGTGCGTGACATCCTGCGGGATCGCAACGACTGCGCCATCGTCAACGCCATCATCGGCATGGCCCACAACCTGGAGCTGGAAGTGGTGGCCGAGGGAGTGGAAAACGCCGAGCAGATGAGCCTGCTCAAGTCCCTGGGCTGCGACACCCTGCAGGGCTACCTGCTCGGCCGCCCCATGCCGGGCAGCGACATCGCCGCGTTCCTGCGCAAGACCGAGCGGATTTCCGCCCAGATCGAGGCGGCCTGAAACCGCCGCCTATTCCGTGGGCTCGTAACCCAGGTTCGGGCCGATCCAGCGTTCCGCGGTTTCCACATCCCAGCCCTTGCGCCTGGCGTAATCCTGCACCTGGTCCTTGGCAACCCGGCCGACCACGAAGTAGCGCGACTCGGGATGGCTGAAGTAGAAGCCCGATACCGCCGCCCCGGGCCACATGGCGCGGGATTCGGTCAGTTCGATGCCGGTGTTGTTTTCCACGTCCAGCAGCTCCCAGATGTCGTCCTTCTGGGTATGCTCCGGGCAGGCCGGATAGCCGGGCGCCGGGCGGATGCCGTCATACTTTTCGGCGATCAGGTCCTCGTTGGGCAGATCTTCGTTGGCGCTGTGGCCCCAGATTTCGGTGCGCACGTGCTTGTGCAGCCATTCCGCGAAGGATTCGGCCAGCCGGTCTGCCAGCGCCTCCACCATGATCGCGCTGTAGTCGTCGTTGGCGGCCTTGAATTCCTCCACCTTGGCGTTGGAACCCAGCCCGGCAGTGACGGCAAAGCCGCCGACCCAGTCCGGCTTGCCGCTGTCCTGCGGCGCGATGAAATCGGCCAGGCAGCGGTTGGGCACGCCCTCGCGATGCTCGGCCTGCTGCCGCAGGTTGTGGATCGTGCGCAGGGTCTGCGACCGGTCGTCGGACAGCACCGCGATATCGTCGTCGTTGACCGTGGCGGCCGGGAAGATACCGGCCACGCCATTGGCGGTAAGCCACTTCTCGTCGACGATCTGCTTGAGCATGGCCTGGGCGTCGTCGAACAGCTTGCGGGCCTCGGGGCCCTTGTTCGGGTCGTTGAGGATGTTGGGATAGCGGCCCTTCATCTCCCAGGACATGAAGAACGGCGTCCAGTCGATGGTCTCGATCAGGATCTCGATCGGGAAATCCTCGAACACGTACATGCCGGACTGGGCGGCGCTGTTCGCACCCGCGGCCGCGACCGCCTCACCCGCTTCCGCCACCGGCTGGCGCCGGGCGTAGTCGGTGGCCTCGGGCAGCACCGGGTGCGGCGGGTCGTAGCTGTCCCAGTCGAGCTTGACCTTGTTGGCGCGGGCATCGGCCAGCGACAGGAATTTCTGCTGACGCTTGCTGGCGTGGCGCTCGCGCACTTCGTCGTATTCCTTCTTGAGCTCTTCCTGCATCGTCTTGCGCGAATCCGGCAGGGCAAGCTTGGAGGCCACCGGCACCGACCGGCTGGCGTCCTTCACCCACACCACGGGCTGATCGTAGGTGGGGTCGATCTTGACCGCGGTGTGGGCGCGTGAGGTGGTCGCCCCGCCGATCATCAGCGGCTGGGTCATGCCGCGGCGCTGCATTTCCTTGGCCACATTGACCATCTCGTCGAGGCTCGGGGTGATCAGGCCGGACAGGCCGATGATGTCGGCCTTTTCCTCTTCCGCCGTATCCAGGATCTTCTGCAGCGGCACCATCACGCCCAGATCAACCACTTCAAAGTTGTTGCACTGGAGCACCACGCCCACGATGTTCTTGCCGATGTCGTGGACGTCGCCCTTGACCGTGGCCATGATGATCTTGCCGTTGTTGCTGCCCTTGTCGGCCTCCGCCTTTTCTTCCTCGATGTAAGGCAGCAGGTGCGCCACCGCCTTCTTCATAACGCGGGCGGACTTCACCACCTGGGGCAGGAACATCTTGCCGGCGCCGAACAGGTCGCCCACCACGTTCATGCCGTCCATCAACGGCCCCTCGATCACGTCCAGCGGTCGGGTGGCGGCCTGGCGGGCTTCCTCGGTGTCGTCGACCACGTAGCTGTCGATGCCCTTGACCAGCGCGTGTTCGAGCCGTTTGTTGACCTCGAACTCGCGCCAGGCCAGGTCTTCCTGGCTGGCCTTTTCCTTGCCGTCGCCCTTGAACTCCTCGGCCATGTCCAGCAGGGCTTCGGTGGCGTTGTCGTTGCGGTTGAGAATGACGTCCTCGACCGCCTCGCGCAGCTTCTCGGGAATCTGGTCGTAGACGTCGAGCTGGCCCGCGTTGACGATGGCCATGTCCAGGCCGGCCGGAATGGCGTGATACAGGAATACCGAGTGCATCGCCCGGCGCACGCCCTCGTTGCCCCGGAACGAGAACGACACGTTCGACAGCCCGCCGGAGACATGCACGCCCGGGCAGGATTCACGCACCCGTTTGGTGGCATTGATGAAGTCCACCGCGTAGTTGTTGTGTTCCTCGATGCCGGTGGCGATGGCGAAGATGTTGAGGTCGAAGATGATGTCGTGCGGCGGGAAGTCCAGCTTCTCGCGCAGCAGCTTGTAGGCCCGCTCGGCGATTTCCACGCGGCGGTCCTCGTCGTCGGCCTGACCTTCTTCGTCGAAGGCCATGATCACCACCGCAGCGCCGTAGTCCAGGCACAGCTGCGCCTTCTCCAGGAAGGCCTCCTCGCCTTCCTTGAGCGAGATCGAGTTGACGATACCCTTGCCCTGGATGCACTGCAGACCGATCTCGATGACCTCCCACTTGGAGGAGTCCACCATCACCGGCACCCGGGCGATATCCGGCTCGCCGGCGATCAGGTTGAGGAAATGCCGCATGGCCTCGGCCGAGTCCAGCATGCCCTCGTCCATGTTGACGTCGATGATCTGGGCGCCGTTCTCGACCTGCAGACGGGCGACTTCCAGCGCCTCGTCGTAGCGATCTTCCTTGATCAGCCGGCGGAACTTGGCACTACCGGTGACGTTGGTCCGTTCACCGACGTTGACGAATATATTGTTCGCTTTCATAAGACTTTATTTATCCGAAGATTCGGGAATTTCCAGGAAAGACGCGTAACCGCAGATTTCGCAGATTGACGCAGATTTCAGGTGCGCTCGTCCGGAGGGCGCGGCCTCGACAGGACAAGGCGTTTATATTGCAGGCTGGGCTCACCGAAGTTGATCAGCAGTGCGCGTCGAATGCCGGTAGCCTGCAAATAGTTGATCACCTGCGCCTGCTCGTTCCGGGTTATGCGTTCAATTGCCTTGATCTCGACAATGACCTCGTTGTAGCAGATGAAGTCGGCTCGGTACGAGCACGCCAGCGGTTGCCCCTTGTAACGAATGTCGAGCCGGCACTCTTGCTGACAGGGAATATCACGGGCCTCGAATTCCAGAGCCATGGCTTCCTGGTAGACAGCCTCCAGGAAGCCCGGCCCCAGGACTCGGTGCACTTCCATGGCAGCACCGAGAATCGCGTATGTCTGCGGGTCCCTGCGTTCCTCCAAAACAATCTGCGCCAATCTGCGAAATCTGCGGTTGCCTCTTCTAGCTTCAGGCAGCCGAGATCGTAAAAGGCTCCAGCCCCGACAGCCGCATGGCCGGCTTGATGTCCGGTATCTGGCGCGGGGTGGCGCCGGCCACGGCTTCGGCGATGGCGCCGATGTGTTCGGGGGTCGAGCCGCAGCAGCCGCCGGCGATGTTGAGCAGACCGGATTCGGCCCATTCGCCGATGTGCTTGGCCATCTCGTCCGGCGCCAGGTCGTACTCGCCGAATTCGTTGGGCAGACCGGCGTTCGGATAGGCGTGGATATAGCAGGTGGCGATGCGGGACAGCTCGGCCACGTATTCGCGCAGCGCATCCGGCCCCAGGGCGCAGTTCAGGCCCATGGTCATCGGCCGTCCGTGGGCCACCGAGTTGTAGAAGGCTTCCGTGGTCTGGCCGGACAATGTGCGCCCGGAGGCGTCCGTGATGGTGCCGGAGATCATCAGCGGCACGTCCTCGCCACGCTCGCGCATGAGCTTGCGGAAGGCATAGACCGCCGCCTTGGCATTGAGGGTGTCGAAGATGGTCTCCATCAGGATGATGTCGACGCCGCTGTCGAGCAGCGCCTCGGTCGCTTCGCCGTACGCCTGGGCCAGCTCCAGGAAACTGGTGTTTCGCTTGCCGGGGTCATTCACGTCCGGCGATATCGAGGCGGTCTTGTTGGTGGGCCCGATAACCCCGGCAACCCAGCGCGGCCGGTCCGCGGTGCTGTATTCGTCGGCCACTTCGCGCGCAAGCGCGGCGCTGGCCTGGTTCATTTCCGCCGCCAGCGACTCCATCGAGTAATCCGCCTGGGCGATGGTAGTGGCCGAGAAGGTGTTCGTGGTGATGATGTCCGCGCCCTGCTCGGCATACTGCGCGTGGATATCCCGGATCAGGTCCGGCTTGGACAGGGTGAGCAGATCGTTGTTGCCCTTGAGATCACTGTCCCAGTCGGCAAATCGCTTGCCGCGGTAGTCGTTCTCGTCCGGATCGTGGTTCTGGATCATGGTGCCCATGGCACCGTCGATCACCAGAATGCGTTCGGCCAGTGCCGCCTTGACGTCGCTCATGACTGTTCTGCTGTCGAAACGTATCCATCGGATTATATCCGCTTATGCGGATAGGCGAAAAATTCGGCTGACGGCCGGTGCAATGGAAAAGCGGCGCCGATCCGGTCATGACGGGCGGTTCCGGCCGTCTTGAGGGGTCGCCCCAAGTTGACCCGGTGACGCAGCGCGCCTACTGTTCGCGCCCTACAGGTGCGCTGCCGCCAATGGCGGCGGCGTGAAACGGGAAGCCGGTGCGTCGCGGTATCGAGACCGCAGCCAGTCCGGCGCTGCCCCCGCAACGGTAGGCGAGTGACGGGCATCTGCAATCGCCACTGGGCCCGACGGCCCGGGAAGGCGCAGGCCCCGGCGAACAGCCGCTCGCAAGCCCGGAGACCGGCCTGTGATGATCGATTCTGGCGCTGCGGTGGGCGGCGGTCCGGCTGGCTGTATCCGGGCGCCCCCTGCCCGCCCGGCCAACCTGTCCCCGGCCTTCCCCGCCTGAACGGTGCACAACCGGTGCGCCGGCAACACGACGGACAAGGTGGACCCGATGGACACGGACGACAGAACCCGCCGGCACAATGCCGCGATGGAAAAACAGAAGGCCCGGGTGGACGCCAGCATCGAAGCCGCCGATACCGAGCGCGGCGTGCTGGTGCTGCTCACCGGCAATGGCAAGGGCAAGTCCAGTTCCGCCTTCGGCATGGTCATGCGGGCGCTCGGCTACGGGCAGCGAGTGGGCGTGATCCAGTTCATCAAGGGCGTGCAGCTTTCCGGCGAGGAGTTATATCTGCAACAGCACTGCCCGCAGGTGGATTTCCACCAGATGGGGACCGGCTTCACCTGGGACACCCAGGATCGCAGCGGCGACATTGCCGCCGCGCAGGCAACCTGGGCCCTGGCCGAGCCGATGCTCGCCGATCCGGCCTATGATCTGGTGGTGCTGGATGAACTGACCTACATGCTGGGTTACGACTATCTCGACGCCACACGGGTCCTCGATGCGATCGCCAACCGGCCGCCGGCACAGTCGGTGGTCGTGACCGGGCGTGGTGGCGGCCGCGAACTGCGGGAACTGGCCGATACCGTGTCCGAGGTAAAGGATGTCCGGCACGCCTTCGCCAGCGGCATCAAGGCCCGCCGCGGCGTGGACTACTGATCGGCCGCGATCCCGGATGACCGCGACCACACTCATGGTGCAGGGCACCGCCAGCGATGCGGGCAAATCCACGCTGGTGGCCGGTCTGGGCCGGGCCTGGCGCCGGCGCGGGGTCGCGGTGGCCCCGTTCAAGCCGCAGAACATGGCGCTGAACAGCGCGGTGGCGGCCGACGGCGGCGAAATCGCCCGGGCCCAGGCGGTGCAGGCCCAGGCCTGCGGGGTCGAACCCACCATCGACATGAGCCCGGTGCTGATCAAGCCGGCCAGCGACACCGACGCCCAGGTGATCATCCACGGCAGGCCGGTCGGCGACATGTCGGCGGCCGGTTATCAGGCCTACAAGCGCACCGCCATGAACGCCGTGCTCGAATCGCATCGGCGTCTGCGCGAGCGGTTCGACCGGGTACTGGTGGAAGGCGCCGGCAGCCCTGCCGAGATCAACCTGCGTGACAACGACATCGCCAACATGGGCTTCGCCGAGGCGGCGGACTGCCCGGTGCTGCTGGTGGCCGACATCGACAAGGGCGGCGTGTTCGCGCAGATCGTGGGCACGCTGGAACTGGTATCGGCCTCCGAGCGCGACCGGATCATCGGGTTCGTGATCAACCGCTTCCGCGGCGACATCGCCCTGCTCCAGCCCGGCCTGGACTGGCTCGAGGCCCGCACCGGCAAGCCGGTGTTCGGCGTACTGCCCTATCTGCAGGGGCTGCATCTCGAAGCCGAGGACGCCATCAGCAGCGAGCAGCGCCTGACGTCGGACGCGCCGCTGAACGTGCAGGTGCCGGTGCTGCCGCGCATCAGCAATCACACGGATCTCGACGCCCTGCGGCTGCATCCCGGGGTAAATCTGCAATGGGTCGGCCCCGGGGACGAACCCGGCCCGGCCGATCTCATCATCCTGCCCGGCAGCAAGAACGTGCGTGCCGACCTGACCTGGCTGCGCGACAACGGCTGGGAGACCCGGATCCGGCGCCATCTGCGCTACGGCGGCAAGCTGCTGGGCATCTGCGGCGGTTATCAGATGCTGGGACGACACGTGGCCGATCCGCGCGGCGTCGAGGGCCAGGCCGGCAGTACCACCGGACTGGGGCTGCTGGCGATGGCGACCGAGCTCGGCGAGGAAAAACGCCTGCAGAACGTCACCGGCGAACTCGTCGCCGGCGGCGCGGTGTGCGGCTATCGCATCCACTGCGGCCATACCGAGGGCGAGGCGCTGGCCAATCCGTTCCTGCAGCTGGCTGACGGACCCGATGGCGCGGTGTCGGCCGACGGACAGATCGCTGGCACCTATCTGCACGGCCTGTTCGACACTGCCACAGGCTGCGATGCCCTGCTGGCCTGGGCCGGCCTGCCCGCGGCGGGCTCGGCCGCCCAGCACGACATCCGCGAAGCCGAACTCGAACGCCTGGCCGATGCGGTCGAGGCTGCCATCGACCTGGACCGGCTGCCATGAATGCACGGCGGCTGACTGTCACGCTGGCGGTGCTGCTGCCGGTCAGCCTGCTGACGGCGGTCATGGTGGGCGCGGTATCGCTGCCAGCGGGCGGTGTCCTGCGCACGTTGCTCGGAATCGGGCCGGGTGACGACAGCCAGACCGCCATGATCGTCGAGGCCATCCGCCTGCCGCGGGCGCTGCTCACCGCACTGGTGGGCGCCCTGCTGGCGATCTGCGGCGCGGCCATGCAGGGGCTGTTTCGGAACCCGCTGGCCGATCCGTCGCTGATCGGGGTGACGGCAGGCGCCTCGGTCGGGGCCAGTCTGATGATCGTGTTCAGCGGCACGCTGGCGGGCATCGCCGGACTGTCGCTGATCTCGCTGGGCGCGTTCGCCGGCGGGGCCGGCGCGGTGGCGCTGGTCTACCGGCTGGCCACCGGGCCCGGCGGCACATCGGTGGCCACCATGCTGCTGGCCGGTATCGCCATCGCCGCCCTGGCCGGTAGCGCCGGCGGTCTGCTGGAGTTCTACGCCAGTAACGAGATGCTGCGCCGGATCAGCCTGTGGCGAATGGGCGGGCTCGAAGGCGCCAACTGGTTGCGGGTGGGCATTGTGGGCGTCATCGCCGCCCTGGTTCTGACATTGCTCCCGGCCCAGGCCAGGGCCCTGAACGCCCTGTTGCTGGGGGAATCCGAAGCCCGCCATCTGGGCATTCCGGTGAACGCGGTCAAGCGGAGGCTGATTCTGATGACCGCCGCGGGGGTCGGCGTATCCGTGGCGGTGGCCGGAGCGATCACGTTCGTGGGCCTGGTGGTACCGCACATCGTGCGCATGCTCATCGGGCCGGACCACCGCTGGCTGCTGCCGGCCTCGGCCATGGCCGGGGCGGTACTGCTGCTGTGGGCGGATATCCTGGCCCGTACGCTGGTCGCCCCGACCGAGCTGCCCGTGGGTCTGCTCACCGCTCTGCTTGGCGCGCCCTTCTTCATCTCGCTGCTGCGCCATCGGCACGAATACGGCATGGCCTGATACCGGGATGACGCTGTCCATCCGCAATCTGACCGTCGCCATCGGCGAACGCCGGCTGCTGGCGAATATTTCGCTGGCCGTGGCGGCCGGCGAGCTGGTCGCGGTGATCGGGCCCAACGGCGCCGGCAAGACCAGCCTGATCCACGCCGCGGTTGGCGATCTGCCCGCACAGCAGGGCCAGGTTGCGTTCGCCGGCCGCGCGCTGGCCGACTGGCCCGGGCGCGAACGGGCCTGCGGCATGGCCCTGCTGCCCCAGTTCTCGACCCTGGGCTTTCCCTTCACGGTGCGCGAGGTCGTGCTGCTGGGTCGCGGTCCGCATCGCTCCGGGGCGAAGGTCGACGGCCGGATTGCGGACGCCGCTTGCGACGCTACCGATATCGAACATCTCCGGACCCGGCGTTATACCCACCTGTCCGGCGGCGAAAAGCAGCGGGTGCAGTTGGCAAGGGTGCTGGCCCAGATCTGGCGGGCCGAGGATGCACCCGACCGACTGCTGCTGCTGGACGAACCGGTGGCCGCGCTGGATATCGGCCATCAACAAGTGGTGATGGGTCAGGTCCGGCGCTTCGCCGATCAGGGCGTCGCGGTCGTCATGGTGCAGCACGACATCAGCCTCGCCGCCCGCTACGCCGACCGCCTATTGGCACTGCGGGAGGGGCAGGCAGTGGCCGAAGGCGAGCCGTCCGCGGTCGTCACCCAGCAGACTATGCACCGCCTGTTCGATACCGATACCCGCGTGATACCGCATCCCGACACCGGCACACCGGTGGTGCTGCATGGGTAGGCAGACCGGTCTCATGCGGCGAATCGTCGCAGTTGCGCTGCTCGCCCTTGCCGACCCGGCAATCGCCGGGTCCGACATCGTGGTAACCGATTCGCTGGACCGTGAAGTCCGGCTGGACCGGCCGGCCGAGCGCATCGTTGCACTGGCCCCGCATCTGGCCGAGAACCTGTATACCGCCGGCGCCGGCGGCCGGCTGGTCGGGACCATGGCCCACAGCGACTATCCCTCCGAAGTCCGCGAGCTGCCCGAGGTAGGCGGTTACGGCGGCGTGAGTCTGGAATCGATCGTCGCCCTGGAGCCCGACCTGGTGCTGGCCTGGGCGTCCGCACCCGGCGCCTCGGACGCCATGCTGTCGCGCATGGCATCGCTGGGCATCCCGGTTTACGTGAACCAGCCGCGCTCGCTGGACGACATCGCGGACACGGTGGTCGATCTCGGCCGGCTGGCCGGCACTGCTACAGAGGCGAGCCGAGCGGCGGCCGATTTCCGCAACGGCCTGGCGGCCCTGCGTCACCGCTACGGCGACCGCGAACCGGTGACCGTGCTCTACCAGGTCTGGAACGACCCGCTGCAGACCATCAGCGACGATCACGTGATTGGCGACGTGATTCGCCTGTGCGGTGGCCGCAACCTGTTCTCCGATACCCGCACCCTGGCGCCCCGCATCAGCCTGGAAGCGGTCCTGGACCGCGATCCGCAGGTCATCGTCGCCAGCGGTCCCGGACCGGGCCGGCCGGCCTGGCTGGACGACTGGCAACGCTGGCCGGGGCTGCGGGCGGTGCGACATGGCAATCTGGTGCACGTGCCGGCGGATGTCCTGCAGCGCTCGAGTGTTCGGATCGTGGACGGCGCCCGGCAGCTGTGCCGAAAGCTTGATGCGGCGCGTACAAAGGCAACCAATGGTTCCGCGAACGCGCTATCGCCGCCACCTGCCGTAGCGAGGCGCGACAGCGCCGCGGCTATCTCGCCCGCTGGATTCACCTCGTGGTGATGTAATCCGTTCAGGAGATCGCCGGCGCCAGCCCCGCTTCGCGGGTCTGGCTCGCGATGATATGGCCACCCGTTATGGCGAGTCGCGCAGCGCCGCGGCCATCTCATCCCGTTGGCTCGGGGCGTGAAATGAAGCCCGCAAAGGGTAGGCCCTGCGGCGGCCGAGCACGCGCCGCAGGGCATCCATACGCCGTTACGGATTCGCCGTCGCGAAATCGATGCCGCTGGGCAGCAGGCCGCTGCCGGTGGCGATCGAATCGCCGATCATGTCCATACCCGGTTCCAGCAGATCGATGCGGGGATTGCCGGTATCCCCATTGGCGATCCACAGCAGGCCCGCCGGGCCCACGGCCAGATCACGCAGGTCCAGCGACGTCAGGCCGGCAACCGGGTCCGGGTCGACCTCGCCGGTGGCGGGATCGAAGCGGCGCAGGTCGGCAATGGTGACAAAACTGTCGTTGGTGCCACGATAACCGATGAAGTAGCCATTGTCGGCATCCACCACGGCGACCGCGTCGATGACACCGGTACCCGCGGTCGCGGATACGAGCGTGTTCACTTCGAAGGTCACCGGGTCGATCACGTCCACGGTGGAGAACTCGGTGTCCACGGGAAACGTATCCCCGACGTTCTGGACCAGCAGCCCCTGGTCGGCGCCCAGCTGGATATCGCCCGGATTACGCCCCTGTAGCGCAATACCCGGCCCGCAGGCGTCGTCGGGGGTGTCGTCGGTTGCGACCGGCTGATCATCAGCGACATTGAACACCGCGACGCAGCTGGTGTTGGTGGGATCGAAATTCACGTCCAGGCGCTGCAGCGTGATGAACAGGCGACCGTCCGCGATCACGCCGGCCGACATGCGGGGGGCATCCGCGCCGTCCGGGGTATAGGCCGACAGGTCGAGTTCGCCAGTCTTGAAATCGGCTTCGGTCTCGGCCGAAGGATCCACCACCCAGGCGGTTTGTTTCCCGTAACGCAGCAGATAGCCCTTGTTGTCGTCGACCACGATCAGCTGGTACGGGTTGGCGCTGCCCTGCTCGCCGTCGTCCAGGGTCGAGTAATCCCAGACGGGCATGGTCGGATCATCCAGGCCGTAACGGGTGATACGGTCGGCCTGGAACTGCTCGATCCGATAGACATCGTTGCCATCGGTATCCACGGCAATGCCGGCATCGGTGGCGGTGTTGGCCAGCGGCGTGGTCATCAGATTGCCGTCGGCACTCAGGTCCACCAGTTCGATCTGGTTGCTGGAAAAATCGCTGGCGGAGGTGGCAATCACGGCGGTATCGGCCGTCAGCGGGTTGTCGGAGCCGGCCGAACCGCCGCCACCGCCACAGGCGGCCAGAGCCAGGGCGGCCGCGGTAAGCGTTCCACCCGCGCCAGGGTTCTTGCGCGGATGGATTTTGCTTGCTTGCGTCATGATGGAATCTCCCTTGCGGTTGGTCAGAAACGCTGCGTCAGCGTCATGAAGTAGCTTCGGCCCGGGCTCGGAAACCGGCTGAAATCCTGGTACAGCTCGTCGGTGGCATTGCGGATTTCCAGCGTCAGGCCGGTACGGCGATCACTGCGCCACTGACGCTCCCAGGAGAGCGTTGCGCCGAGTGTCCGGCGATCGTCCGCGGGCAGCAGATTGGCCGCGTCGTAGAACAGGCCGCTGTCGTAGCGGTAATCCAGCGCCAGACGGAATTCGCCGGCAGTCCAGGCACTGGTGAGGCGTGCGCTGTCGTGATACACACCGGGCAGTTGCTTGCCGTCGCGGTCGGCGATGCGCGGGGCATCATTCTCCGACTCCTGGGTGCTCACGCTGGCGGTCAGCGTCCAGAAGTCCAGCGGACGGTACGACGCCTCCAGTTCCAGCCCGACCACCTCGGCGGCGATATTGACGAACCGGCCGACACCCCGGGCGTTGTAGACCGCAACGATGGCCGGATCGAGGTCGCGACGAAAGCCGGTGAGTTCGATATGGCCGCGATCATGGGACGCCCGGGCGCCGATCTCGGCGTTGACGCCCTCCTCCGCCTGCAATCCCGGATTGCCCACGAACAGCCCCCGCTGGCCGAACCGCTCCAGCAGGGCCGGGATGCGGATATGCCGGGCGAGGTTGGCATACAGGCCCAGCCAGGAGGTGGCCGCAACGCGGCCGCCGAGCTGCCAGCCGAGGTGATCGGTGTTGGTGTCGTTGCGACGCTTGCCGCCCGCAGCGATGGTCTCGGTTTCGTCGAACACGTCGTAGCGACGTACCGCGGCTTCCGTGGCGATCGCGCCGCCGGCACTGCTCCACTCGTGTCGCAACGCGGTCACCAGCTGCACGCGTTCACGCATCAGACCCGGGTCGGCGTCGAGGGCATCGTCCTGGGACTGCTCGGTGTGCGACACGTCTACCGTCAGGCCCAGGGTGTGTCCGCCGATCAGCCAGCCGAGGCTGCTGTTGCCGCCGAGTTCGCGGGTGTCGGTACCTACGTTCTGGCGGCCCACACCCACGCGGCCGGCCTCGTCCCGGTACTGTTCCTCGATCTCGGACCAGACCAGGCGGTGACTTTGATGCAGCCGACCGTCGAACGTGCCGATGTCCTGATAGTGGAGTTGTGCCCGGCGGTCCAGGGTGTCCAGCCGCGCCCGGTTGTCGCGGAAATTCTGGATGGTGGGCACGCCGCGCTCGCTGTCACGCCACTGCAGCAGGGCGTCCACGCGGCGCTCCCCGTCGAGCCGATAGCCCAGCTTGCTGCTGATTGCGTTCTGGTCGAACTCGGCGTTGCGCCGCGTGGTGGTCGCCCCGTCGTTGGGGTTGAACCAGGCATCGCGGTTCGCGTAGGTGAAATCGTTATCCGCACGCTGATGGTCATAGGCCAGCCAGTAGCTGAAATCCTCATGACCACCGCTGTGGAACAGCCCCGCCCGTCGCGCGCCGAACGAGCCGCCGCCGAGCGTGGCGCGGGTAAGCGAATCCCCACCCGCGGGCAGCGAGGTCAGGGCGACTAAGCCGCCGACTCCGGCCTGGGCGAAACGCGCCGGGGGGTTGCCGGGATAGGTACGAATCCGGGCGATGCTTTCCAGCGAGAACAGACCGAGGTCGACGCCGCCAGTGACCGGGTCATTGAGCAGCATGCCGTCCAGGTAGACCTGCACCTGCTTGCTGGACGACCCGCGGATGGAGATGGCGGCCGGACTGCCGAGACCCCCGGTGCGACGGATCTGCACGCCGGTTTCCCCGCCGAGCACGCCGGCGAGATCGGTGATGCGATTGGCGAAGGCCTCGCGCTCGATGGTGCGCACCGCGCCGGTGCGCTGAGAGGCCTCGGTGCTGTCAGCCGCGTTCAGCGGACCGGCCCCGACTTCGATCGGATCCAGCTCGGCGGTGTCGGATTCATCGGCAAGGACCTCGCCGGCCCCCGCCCAGAGCCCTGCCAGCAGCCAGCCGGCCGCAAGCGCCCTGCCCGGCACGGAAAGTGTTCGAATCATGTTGTCCCCGGATAACACCGCCCGCATCACGCCATGGCGCGGCGCGGGCGTTCCTGTTGCATACAGCTATCAGAGGGACGGCAAGAAAGGTCTATGCCCCACGCCATCGCCCACCGCAATGACGTTGATAGCCGATGGCAGGCCGGTCTCCGGGCTTTCGACCGCGGGGTCGATTACCGTTGCGGGGGCAGCGTTGGTTTCGCACCAACTTCCCGTTTGCTTTTCCGTTTATCCGTGCCGCTCGGGGCGCGGCGGAAACACCTGCCACGGTTAAGTTTTGATCTTCCCCTAGTCTAGGAGGCCGCGCGCCGAAGTCAAACCGCGGTACCGGTAAACTCTCGGTTCATCATCAGGACGGCAGGCCGCAAGGCGTGCCGATCGAAGGGGTTCCCGCATGACGCTGGATGCCGCCGGCGCAGCCACGCTGGTGCTGACGATGGCGCTGCTTTCCGCCGCACCCGGTCCCGCCGATGCGGCGATCCTGGCCCGCTCGATCGGCCATGGCTGGCGGCAGGGTATGACGCTGGTGCTGGGCATCGTCGCGGCCGATGCGGTGCTGATTGCGGTGGCCCTGGGCGGGCTGGCGCTGGCGGCCGAGGCCAACGCCGCACTGTTCACGCTGATCCGCTACGGCTGCGGCGCGGTGCTGGTCGTCATGGGCATCCGGGCCTGGGGCTCGGCCACGCCGGCCCTGCCCGTCAGCGATGAGGGCTCCCGCCTGGCCGGTTTCGGCGCGGGCTTCCTGCTCACCCTGACGGATCCCAGCGCGCTGGTGTTCTATTTCGGGCTGATGCCGGCCGTGCTGTCCGTCGATCAGGCCGGGTTCGCCGACGGTCTGCTGGTGCTGGCGCTGGCCACCGGGGTGATCGTGGCGGTGAAGTCGGTCTACGTGCTGGCCGCCGAACGCGCCCGTCGCTGGCTATCCACGCCCCGCGCCCGGGCGATACTCCATCGTCTGGCCGCAGTTCTGCTCATCGGTCTCGGGGTGTTTATTTTGGCGGGGTAGTCATTCGCGGCCGGTCGTCGGACAATGCGCGACCTTCCATGATCCGGGGTTGCGCCGATGGCCATTGTTTCCGTCTACGCCGCGCTGCTGGCGTTGCTGTTCATTGCGCTTAGCATCAATGTCATCCGCGTGCGGCAGTCGACCCGGACCGCCCTGGGCGACGCCGGTGACGCACGCCTGTTGCGGGCGATGCGGGTGCACGCCAATTTCGCCGAGTATGTACCGCTGGCACTGATTCTGCTGTTTGCCGCAGCCGGGCTCGGCGCCACAGCGATCTGGCTGCATCTGCTGGGCGCCCTGCTGCTGGCCGGCCGCCTCAGCCACGCTTGGGGCGTGTCCCGCACGCCGGAGAACCTGACATTCCGCGTGGCCGGCATGATAGCCACATTCACCGTGCTGGCTGCCACTGCCCTGACCCTGCTGGTGCTCGCCCTCGGCGACGCCATCACCTGAGAGGAGACGCCCATGCACACTGCGCTTGCGGGCATCGAACTCGTGGTATTCGACCTGGATGGCACGCTGGTGGATTCCGCGCCGGACCTGGCGGTCGCCACAGATGCCGTGCTCGGCGAACTGGGGGCGCCCCCCGCGGGCGTGACCAAGGTACGGAACTGGGTGGGCAACGGCACCCGCAAGCTGGTGGAACGGGCATTGATCGACGCCGGCCTGGACCCGACGCGTACCGAGCCCGTGCATGATCGCTTCCAGGCGCTGTATGCGGCCGCTCCCTGCGTGGAATCGCGCCTGTTCGACGGGGTGCAGGATTGCCTGGTCGCCCTGGCCGAGCGCGGCATGCCCATGGCGCTGGTCACCAACAAGCCCGCGGCCTTTCTCCCGGCCATACTCGGTGGACTGGGGATCGAGGGCTACTTCCGCTGGACACTGGGCGGCGACAGCCTGCCGCAGAAGAAACCCGATCCCGCCCCGTTGCTACACTGTGCCGCCCTGGCGGGCTTGCCGCCCGCAAGCTGTCTGATGGTAGGCGACTCACGTCATGATGTGCAGGCCGGCCGTGCTGCGGGCTTCCCGGTGGTGGCGGTGACCTATGGTTACAACCACGGTGATCCGATCACCGACAGCAAGCCCGACTACGCCCTGGATTCGCTGGCCGAACTGGTGGCCTGACGCTATTTGCCGCCGCCGTTGTCGGGGCAGTCGTCGGTCAGCGAGGCCTGGGAAATCTGGCTGTCGGGCGGCACGCTGCGGGTCAGCCACACGTTGCCACCGATGGTCGAACCGCGTCCGATGGTGATGCGGCCCAGGATGGTGGCCCCGGCATAAACGACCACGTCGTCCTCCACGATCGGGTGCCGCGGCAGGCCTTTCTGGAGATTGCCGCTGTCGTCGGCCGGAAAGCGCTTGGCGCCCAGGGTGACCGCCTGATACAGGCGGACATTCTCGCCGATGACCGCGGTTTCCCCGATCACCACGCCGGTTCCGTGATCGATGAAGAAGCCCGGGCCGATCTTCGCCCCGGGGTGAATGTCGATGCCGGTGGACGAATGCGCCAGCTCCGCTACCAGCCGCGCTAGCAGCGGCACTTCCAGGTTGTAGAGCGTGTGCGCCAGCCGGTGGTGGATCATGGCCTCCACCCCCGGGTAACAGAGCAACACTTCATCCACGGTCTTGGCCGCGGGATCACCCCGGAACGCGGCCAGCACGTCGGTATCCAGCAGGCGGCGGATGCGCGGCAGATCGGCCGCAAAGTCCCCCACGATGCGGCGCGCCACGGTTTCCGGTTCGCCTTCGTCGCAGGGCTGGCCGCAGTGCCGCGCCATGTAGCGCAGTTCCAGCCGCACCTGATCGAGCAGCAGATTGAGTGCGGTATCCAGGGTGTGGCCGACGTAGAAATCCTCGCTGCGCTCGCTCAGCGCCGGCGGCCCCAGCCGCATGGGAAACAACGCCCCGCGCAGCAGGTCGAGAATCTCGGCCAGATCCCGCCGCGACGGCAAATCACGGCGGCCCAGTTCCTGCAGGCGCCCGGTTTCGCTGCGCCAGTCCATGCGGGTCGAGCGCAGGTCGGTGGTAATCCGTTCCAGGTCCCAGGCCGGTCGGGTGTCCCCCGCCTCGGACCGGGGCGATACGGCTTCTGGCTGATTCGGCGTCATGGCAAATCTCCTCGGCAGTTTTCGCGGCGGCCGGGCCGGCAACCTCGACCATGTTCGTATCCGATTGACGGATACTAGACGACCGGTCTAATATTGTCGACATGAGCCGCAGCGAAACTCGCGCCCTGCTTCTTCGCACCGGCGCGGACATCATTGGCACCCAAGGCTACAACAACACCGGCATCAACGCCGTGCTTTGCGCCGCCGGCGTGCCCAAGGGCTCGTTCTACTACTACTTCGACAGCAAGGACGCATTCGGTCTGGCCGTGATCGATGCAGCGGCCGAGGCCCATGCCGCGGATCTGGATCGGTTGCTGAGCGACCCCGCCACGCCGCCGCTGCAACGGCTGCGGCAGTATCTGGAAACCAGCGCCGATGAGGTGGCGGCACACGACTACTGCCGCGGCTGCCTGATGGGCAATCTCGGCCAGGAACTGGCTGCCCAGCAGCCAGCATTCCGTGAACGGCTGGAGCGGGCGTTCGCGAACTGGAGCGAATGTCTGGCCCGTTGTCTCGACGAGGCGATCGAAGACGGCCAGCTCGATCCCGAGAACGATGCCCGGCAACTGGCCGAATTCCTGCTCGTCGGCTGGGAGGGTGCCATTCTGCGGGCCAAGATCGCGCGGTCACGTGACCCGCTCGATGCCTTCATCCGGATGTTCATGACCCGGGTGCTGGACGCTCGCTGAGCCGCCACCCGTCATGGTGAGGCGCGACAGCGCCGCGGCTATCCCGCCCGGCTGATTCGCCGCGTGGTGGCGTAATCGGGCGGAGAGATCGCCGCGGCAGTCCCGCTTCGCCGGTCTGCCTCGCGATGACATCACCACCCGTCATAGCGAGGCACGAAGCGCCGTGGCTATGGATCCGCTCCGTGGCATCGCTGCTCTGGCCGGCCTGGCCCCGCATCCGTCCCAGAGTGGCAAGACCGGCAGCCGGGGGGCGCGTGGCACAATCGCGGGCATCCACCCGCCATTCCAACGCTAATGTCCGCTGCCCATTCGCTTTATCCCGATATCGAACCCTACGACCAGAGCGAACTGACCGTATCCGACGTGCACACGTTGTATTACGAACAGTGCGGCAACCCGGCCGGCAAGCCGGTGGTGTTCCTGCATGGCGGCCCCGGCGGCGGCTGCAATGCCCGCAGCCGGCGGTTCTTCGATCCGTCGATCTATCGCATCGTGCTGTTCGACCAGCGGGGCTGCGGCCGCTCCCGGCCCCACGCCAGCCTCGAGGCCAACACCACCTGGGATCTGGTCGACGACATCGAGCGGCTGCGCACCCACCTGGGCATCGATCGCTGGCAGGTCTTCGGCGGCTCCTGGGGCTCGACACTGGCCCTGACCTATGCCCAGGCATTCCCGGCCCGAGTCTCCGAACTGGTGCTGCGCGGCATCTTCATGCTGCGGCATCAGGAAATCGCGTGGTTCTATCAGTCGGGGGCCAGCAACCTGTTTCCGGATGCCTGGGAAACCTACGTGGCGGCGATTCCGCCCGAGGAACGCGATGACATGGTGGCCGCCTACTATCGGCGCCTGACCGACCCCGACGGCAACGTCCAACGCGCGGCAGCCCGGGCGTGGTCGGTATGGGAAGCATCGACCAGTTTTCTCCACGCCAATCCCAATGCCCGGGCAGCCTTCTCCAATGACGAATTCGCCCTGGCGTTCGCCCGTATCGAGTGCCATTACTTCATCCACCGCGGCTTCTTCGAACGCGATGACGAGCTGCTGCGCGGGGTGGATCGCATCCGCCACATTCCGGCGGTGATCGTGCACGGTCGCTACGACGTCGTGTGCCCGCTACGCAATGCGTGGGATCTGCACCGGGCCTGGCCGGAAGCCGATCTGCGCATCGTGCCGGATGCCGGACATTCCGCCTTCGAGGCCGGTAATCGCGACGAACTGCTGGCCGCCACCGACCGCTTCGGCGCCCGTTGACGCCGGCTCGCCTCGCGCTGCTGGCACTGCTCTGGTTCACCGGCGTGTACCTGCGGGTGCCGGTGCTGGTGGCGCCGGCGCTGGCGCCGCAGATCGGCGGCGAGCTGGGTCTGGGCGCGGCCGGCGTGGGGGCCCTGACCACCCTGCCGGTACTGATGCTGGGTCTGGGCGCCCTGCCCGGCGCCTGGCTGATCGGCCGGCTGGGCGCCCGCCGGGCTCTGGTAATGGCCGTGGCACTGATGGCCCTGGCCTCGGCCGCCCGGGGTCTGGCGCCGCCCGCAGCGCTGCTGTTCGCGGCCACGGCCGTGATGGGCTTCGGCATCGCGGTGATGCAGCCAGCCCTGCCCGCGATCGTGGCTCGCTGGTGCCCCGGCTTCACCGCGCTGGCCGTGGCGGTGTACATGAACGGCATGCTGCTGGGGGAATTTCTGGGCGCCGGACTGACCCTGCCGCTGATCATGCCGCTGACCGGCAACGACTGGCGCCTGACCCTGCTGGTGTGGTCCCTGCCCGCGCTGATCATCGCCGGTCTGCTGACCCGTCCGGACGACCGGGCCCCCGATGTCGAACCGCCAACGCCCGGCTCGATCCTGGGCGGCGACCCCCGCATGTGGTCGTTCGGACTGATTCTGGGTGCGGCTTCCACCCTATTCTTCGGCACCAATGCGTATATGGCGGATCTGCTCGCCGCGCGCGGCGAAGCCGACCGGCTGGCCACCACCCTGTTCTGGTTCAACCTCAGCCAGGGGGCAGCATCGCTGGTGATGGTGCCGCTGGCGCCCCGTCTGGTTGCGCGCCGGGGGCCGGTGCTGACCACCGGATTGATGGCGGTAACCGGGGGCCTGGCATTCCTGTGGCTGGACGGAAACAGCGCGCTGGTAGCGGCGGTACTGCTGGGCAGTGCCACCGCCATTCAGCTGATTCTGATGGTGGCGGCCGCGCCGCATGTGGTACCGCCCGGCGACACCGGTACCTTCTCGGCCGGGATGTTCGCGGTGGGCTACGGCATGGCGTTCGCAGTACCGCTGGCCGGCGGATTGCTGGCGGAACTGTCCCAGCGACCGCAACTGCCGATCTGGCCGATGCTGGCCTACGGCCTGCTGGTACTGCCTCTGATCGCCCGGATGGATTTTCGGCGGCGCGTGGCCTGACCCCGTGAGTGCACCGTTCGCGCGGGCTTGACCGCCGCCCGATCTTGGGCCAATGCTGCGCTCTGTTGCACTGCTGGTGGAGGAGCCATGAGCCGACTATACGAAGAACCACATCGGGCCTTTCAGGACCACTTCGGCACGCGCGGTATCGCCGATCGGGTGGAGGACGTGGCATTGACCACGGAGATCACGCCGGAGGCACGTGCCTTCATCGAATCGCGCGACATGTTCTTTCTGAGCACCATCGACCCGAAGGGCCGGCCCACTGTTTCCTACAAGGGCGGGCCAACCGGGTTCGTGAAGGTAATCGATGACCGGACGCTGGCATTCCCCAGCTACGATGGCAACGGCATGTACTACTCGATGGGCAACATCGACAGCTGTGCCGAGATCGGCATGCTGTTCATCGACTTCGAGACCCCGCACCGCATCCGCCTGCAGGGTCGCGGGTCGGTATGCGCCACCGATCCGCTGCTGGATGAGTGGCAGGAGGCGGAACTGGTGGTACGGGTCGGGCTGCACGAACTGTGGCAGAACTGTCCCCGCTACATCCACCGCTTCCAGCAGATCAAGCAGTCCCGCTACATACCCGCCGCCGACCGGGAAACGCCGGTGGCCGGCTGGAAGCGCATAGACGGCATGCAGGACGTATTGCGCCCGCACGAGCGCGCGGCAGTCGAGCAGGAAGGCGAGATCACCCTGGACGAATGGGCGGAAAAGATCGTGACTGGGGATGAACAGGCATGAGCATGGCCCCCATTCCCGCTACCGGCGGCTGCCTGTGCGGCAGCATCCGCTACACCGTCACCGAAACCCCGGCGATGTCGGCCGTTTGCCACTGCCGCAACTGTCAGCAGCAAAGCGGTTCGGCCTATTCGGTGATGATCGCGGTGCCGCTGGCGGCACTGCAGTTCGATGCCGGCCAGCCCCGCTGCTATCGCGATACCGGCACCAGCGGCCAGCCGGTCGACCGCTATTTCTGCGGGGACTGCGGCTCGCCGCTGTATTCGGACGTGGCGGTGCTGCCCGGCATGGCCTTCGTCAAGGCCGGCACGCTGGATGATCCGGCCTGGGTCGAACCCACCCAGGCGCTGTGGTGCGACTCGGCCCTGCCCAGCGCCCGGCTGGCAGATGACATCACTCGGCTGCCGGGCAATCCGCCGGTCTGACGCTGTCCTGGCAGGCAGATGAGGCCGCGCCCGGCGCCGTGAGCGGGTGCCGTCATACGCCCCGCTTTTGAATTCGGTCGAGGTTTTCTTTAGCTTACGCGGCCTTGCCCGGCGTCAGTGCTGATCGGCGCACGGATAACCGAACTCAACCGGAGCATCCATCGTGGCCCACGCGATTCGTACTCGTTCCCTCGCTTTTGCCCTGCTGATACTGGCCGGCATGGTCCCGTTTCTGGGCCAGGCCGCATGGGCCCAGGACGAGGCCGCCCCGGCCGGGCAGGCGGATGTTTCCTACGCCACCCTGGCCGATCTGCTCGAGGACGACGCCGCTCGCGAGAGGCTGATTACCCAGCTGCGCGGGATGGCGGAGGAGCCGGCGGACGAGACCGCCACTGCGGACGAAGCGGCGGCGGATACGCCGGCGGCGATACCGGCCGAGAAGGTATCCCTGCCCCGGCGGGTGGCCCGCACCACCCAGGCGCTGGCGGAAGATCTCGGCACCCAAGTGTCAGCCGCGATGGCGGCATTCCGTGACAACCAGTCCTCGCGCGCCGCAATCGACTGGCGCGCCCTGGGCCAGAGCGCGTTTTCGCTGGCAGTGATCATCGTAATCACGGTCGCGCTGTTCCTGGTGTTGCGGCTGCTGGCGCATCCGTTCTACGCCCGCGCCGGACGCTGGGCCCAGACCACCGAAACCGGATTGTCCGCCCTGATCCAGCGCGGCTCCATCATGGTGCTGTCGCTGGGCGTGGATATTCTGGTGATCCTGGCCGCGTGTGCCGGCGGCTATGCCGCCGCCCTATTCGCCTTCGGCGAGGCCGGCGCGATCGGAACGCGGGAGTCGTTGTTCATCAATGCCTTCGCGCTGATCGAGATATTCAAGGCACTGATCCGGGCGCTGTTCTCGTCGCGCTACGAGGGGCTGCGTCCGCTGCCCATCGATAGCCACGTGGCCGACTGGTGGAGCCTGCGGCTGCGCTGGTTCAGCGGCTACATCGGTTACGCGCTGATGCTGGTGGTGCCCATCGTCAACGTCGAGCTCTCACGTGCCATGGGTTCGGTGGTAGGCCTGATCGTGATGGGCACGGCCTACCTCTACGCCATCGGCGTGATCGTCAAGAATCGCGATCTGATCCGCCAGCGTCTGGAGAATCAGGCCGTGACCAGCGACGGTGCGGTGGCCGGGATTCTGCTGCGCATTGCATCGAAGTCTTGGCACGTGATCGCACTAGCCTACTTCACCATCCTGTTTGTGGTCAGCCAGCTACGGCCGGAAGAAGCCCTGCCGTTCATGCTCAAGGCCACGCTGCAGACGCTGGTTGCTGCCGGCGTCGGCATGGTGGTGCTGTCGGCGATGTCACGCCTGATCGGCCGCCGGCTGCATCTGGCCGGACGCATACGCGACCGCCTGCCGCTGCTTGAAGACCGGCTCAACGCCTATGTGCCGAACGTGCTGCGGGTGGCCCGGGTGCTGGTGTTGATCACGGTGACTCTGCTGCTGCTCGACGCCTGGCGGGTATTCAACCTGGCCCAGTGGCTGGCCTCGGATGCCGGTGCGCACGCGATTGCCATGGTGGTGCACGTGGCCATCATCCTGCTGCTGGCGCTGGCCTTCTGGACCGTCTGTGCCAGTGTGATCGAGGCCAAGCTGGCCAGCGGCGAGGCCTCGGCCCGCAAGTCCACCCTGCTGACCCTGTTCCGAAACGCCCTGGCGGTGGTCATCGTCACTTTCACGGCCATGATCGTGCTGTCGCAGATCGGGGTGAACATCGGGCCGCTGATTGCCGGCGCCGGGGTCCTGGGTCTGGCCATCGGTTTCGGCGCCCAGACCATGGTCCAGGACGTGATCACCGGCGTGTTCATCCAGATCGAGAACGCGATGAACAAGGGCGACGTGGTCACCGCGGGCGGTGTCACCGGCACCGCCGAGCGGTTGAGCATCCGGTCCGTGGCCATCCGCGACCTGTCGGGCACCTACCACATCGTGCCGTTTTCCTCGGTGGGCGTGGTATCCAACTACATGCGCGACTTCGCCTACCACGTGGGCGAGTACGGCATTGCCTACCGCGAGAACATCGACGACGCCATCGTGGCGCTGCGGGCCGCGTTCGAGGATCTGAAGGCCGACCCCACGCATGGCGTGAACGTGATCGACGACATCAACGTGGCCGGCGTGATCGCCCTGGCCGACAGCTCGGTCAACATCCGCGTGATGATCAAGACCAACCCGGGCTCGCAGTGGGCCGTGGGTCGTGCCTACAACCGGCTGGTCAAGATCCACTTCGACGCCGCCGGCATCGAGATTCCGTTCCCCCACCTCACCATGTACTTCGGCGAGGATCGGCAGGGTCATGCACCCCCGGCCAATCTGCGCCTGGTTGGCAACGGGGGCGGCGGGAATGTGATCGAGGATCACGGTGGCCCCGACGGGGCGCCCGATGCGGACAACAGCCGCCCGGACCAGCGAGCGCGTACCAACGCGCCAACGGATCGCGATTTCGACGAGGCGGACAGCTAACCAGCTTCGACAGCGCCGGTCGGCGACGACCCCAGCCGGACGGCGCAGTCCCGCATCACCCGCGACCAGTGGGTGTCGGTGCCGGCGCGCAGCAGCATGGTGAACTCGATGCTGGGCGCCGGGGGCGCCAGCGGCCGATACACCGTCCCTGGCACGCACTGGTGCTGAAGCCGCGCCGAGATGGTGGCAATGCCCTCCCCGGCCGCCACCATGGCGATGGCCCGGCTGCGGGGGGTGACCTGGTGGTCGATGCGGGGGCTGAAGCCGCTGGCCATGCAGCATTCGATCATGCGGTCGTACAGACGGGCATTCACGTGGCGCGGGAACAGAATGAACCGCTCGCCCCGCAGGTCGTACAGCGACAGTTGCTCCGCCAACGCCAGCGGATGGTCGTCCGGCAACACAACGCCAACCGCTTCACTGGGCAGCGCCACCCGATCCAGCCGCGGGTCGTCCGGGGCGCTGAGGCTGAAACCCACATCCATGCGATTGTCCGCTACCCCGGCCGCGATCTCGTTGGAGGTGGCCTCGATCAGCTCGAGTTCGCAGCCGGCGCATTCACGCTTGACGTGACGCAACAGCGGCGGCAGGAAGCTCGACATGGCCGCTTCGGAGAACCCCACGCGGATCGCCCCGGCCAGACCCAGCGCGGCCTTGCCGGCGTCACCCAGCGTCTGGTCCAGCTCCGTCAGCAGTGCCGGCAGGCGATCCACCAGCAGCTGGCCCGCCGTGCTCAGCGTCACGCTACCGGGATTGCGCTCGAACAGTCGGCAGCCGAGCCGGTCTTCCAGCTGGGCGATCTTGCGCGATACCGAGGGCTGGGCCACGTGGAGCACTTCCGCGGCCCGACGGAAGCTGCCGGCATCGGCCACCGCCAGCACCGCTCGCAGCGCACCCAGGGATACCTGACCGAGATACGCATAGGACATCGTCTAATCCGTTATTGATATTGGAATTGCATCATTGTCTCAGGCATGGTGCATTGCACACCAGCGCCCCGGACGAAGTCGATGCGGGGCGCCTTCGCATTCCGACGGGAGCCGATATGCACAAGACCATCAAACGAGCGCCCCTGGGCATCGCCCTGACCCTGGCCGGTGCCGTCCTTATGCCCGGCGTGGCCGGTGCAGCATCGATGGACGAGCGTTTGGACCAGCTCAACCTGCCGCCGGGCTTCCAGATCGAGGTATACGCCGAAGTTCCGGGTGCCCGGTCGCTGGCATTCGGGCAGTCCACCGGTACGGTGTTCGTGGGTACCCGGGGCAAGAAGTTGTTCGGGGTGGTGGACAAGGACAAGGATCGCAAGGCCGACCGCGTGGTCACCCTGATGGATGACCTCAAGGTGGGCAACGGCGTGGCCATGCACCAGGGCAACCTGTACGTGGCCGAACAGCATCGCATCACCCGCGTGGGTGGCGCCGGCTTCGACATCGACATGCCGTTCAGCCAGATGCGCGAGGAGATATTCACCGATCTGCCGGACAAGGCTCATCACGGCTGGCGTTACATCGCCTTCGGGCCGGACGGCAAGCTTTACGTGACCGTGGGCGCACCCTGCAACATCTGCGATCCGGAGGGCATCGAGGCTACCGTGATCCGGATGGATCCGGACGGCTCCAACATGGAGGTCTACGCCCGCGGCGTACGCAATTCGGTGGGTATCGACTTCCAGCCCGGCACCGGCATCCCCTACTTCACCGACAATGGCGTGGACATGATGGGCGACGAACGCCCCGCCGGCGAACTCAACGCCGCGCCGGAAGCCGGCATGCATTTCGGGTTTCCCTACTACGCCGGCGGCGACGACCGCCAGAACGACTGGAAAGACAAGGAAGCACCGCAGGACGTCACCTTCCCGGTCACCGAATTCCGGGCCCATACCGCGAACCTGGGTTTCCGTTTCTACACCGGCGAGATGTTTCCCGGCGACTACCGGGGCGACGCCATCGTGGCCCAGCACGGTTCCTGGAATCGCTCCAGTCCCATCGGCTACCGCCTGATGCGGGTGGCCTTCGACGATGACGGCAATGCCACCGGCAAGGATGTATTCGTCGACGGCTGGCTGCAGGATGGCGAAGCCTGGGGCCGCCCGGTGGACACCCTGCAGCTGCCGGATGGTTCCCTGCTGGTATCGGACGACTACGCCGGGGTGATCTATCGCATCAGCTACCAGGCCGACGGCGAGTCGGACAGCGCAAACAAGGCGGACACTGCGTCGGATTTCGCCATGCCGGAATCCGTGGTGGCCCATGCCGACGGCCGGCTGTTCGTCACCGAGATCGGCGAATTCGGCAAGGACGGCGACGGTCGCGTGACAGTGATCACCCCCGACGGCGAACGCCGTACCCTGGCGGACGGGCTGGATGACCCCAAGGGCATCGATCTGTGGCGCGACGAGCTCTACGTGGCCGACAACACGCGGCTGCGCCGCGTCGGGCTCGACGGCGAAACCAGCGTGGTGGCAGACACCGGCGATTTCCCCGGCACCGCCACGTTTCTCAACGATGTGGAGATCGATGGCGAAGGTCGGGTTTACGTGTCCGACAGCGGCAGCGACGCCGGTGACAACGCCGGGATTTATCGCGTGTCGCCGGAAGGCGAAGCCGAACTGGTTTTCGATGCGACGGAAAGCGACGCCATGAACCGCCCCAACGGCCTGCTGATGGACGGCCCGGACGCATTGCTGGTCGCCGACTTCGGTAACGGCCGTCTGTTCCGGCTGCAGCTGAACACCGGCGAACTCACGACGCTGAACAACGGCTTCGGCGGCGCCGACGGCCTGGTCCGCGACAGCCACGGCAATCTTTACGTGAGTGACTGGAACAACGGCCGCGTATTCATGCTGCACGACCTGCGCGCCACGCCGATGCTCATGCGCGACGGCTTCAAGGCCGCAGCGGACATCGCCCTGAGCGCGGACGGCCGCAAGCTGCTGGTGCCGGACATGAAGGCCGGCTCGCTCCAGACGCTGCCGCTCGACTGAGCAGCAGTCATACAGGCATCCCTTCTGCCCGGGTTCGCCCGGGCATTTTTTGGGGTGTGATATCGATAACGAACCCGGCCTTGCCGCCCGCCGCGGATATCACTAGCCTGCCGGGCTGGACAATCGAGCACCCCCGCATGAGTCAGCCCGAACCCACCGCCCGCATCGAAAAGCACGCTGCTGGCGCGGAATACGATTTCCGCGAGGGCTGCGCGATCACGGAGTGGTGGAACCACCCGGCCGACGACGCCGTATCCGTGGTCCGGTCCCGGGTTGGTCCCGGCGGCGTAACCCGCTGGCATCGCCTGCACGGCACGACGGAGCGCTATCTGCTGCTGGAGGGCACCGGCCGGGTCGAAGTCGGAGATCGGCCGCCCACGTCGGTCGGCCCCGGGGATACCGTGGTCATTCCGGCGGGCCAGCGCCAGCGTATTGCCAACATCGGCAACACCGATCTGGTATTTCTGGCGGTCTGTACCCCGCGTTTTCGCGACGACAACTACGAAGACATCGAATCATCCGGCACATGCTAAGACCGGCCCGTGGGCCGGGGTTGGCATCGCCCCGCAATCAAGGAAACAACTGACCATGAGCAACCCTACCCTGCGCCAGGTCTCCGGCCTGTCCGACGAACCGGTCGCCCTGCGCGACGCCGCCTTGGTCATGATCGACTGCCAGAACACCTACCGTGAAGGCGTGATGCAGCTCAGCGGCGTGGAAGCGGCGCTGGACCAGGCGCAGCGGCTGCTGGCGCGTGCCCGCGATGCCGGCATTCCGATCTTTCACATCCAGCACGATGCCGGCCCCGGCTCCCCCTACGATCTGACCACGGAGATCGGTGCCATCGCCGACGAGGTCGCCCCGCGCAACGGTGAGTTGGTGATCACCAAGACCCACCCGAACGCCTTCGTCAAAACCAGCCTGCACGACCAGCTACAGAACATCGGCGCAAGCAACCTGGTGCTGGCCGGCTTCATGACCCACATGTGCATCAACTCCACCGCCCGCGGCGCCTTTAACCAGGGTTATGCGCCCACCGTGGTGGCATCAGCCACCGCCACCCGCGATCTGCCCCGCGGCGGCTCGGTGATCGACGCCCGTACCCTGCACGAGGCGAGCCTGGCCGCGGTAGCCGACCTGTTCGGCGTGGTAGTCGACGGCGTGGATGATCTGCCGGACTGACCCCGGCCGGTCCGCGCCGCGTTGAACTACCTGGCGCATCTCTATTTCGCCGACCGGACCGGGACTTCCCCGGCGGGGGCGATCCTGGGCGATCACGTGCGCGGCCGGCTGGCCCCCGACACCCGCGAGAGCGTGCAAAGCGGCATCGTGCTGCATCGCCGTATCGACAGTTTTACCGACCGTCACCCCACGGTGCTGGCGTTGCTGGCCGCCTTTCCGCCCCACTTCCGGCGCTACGGCGGCATTCTGGTCGACGTGCATTTCGACCATCTCCTGGCCAACCGCTGGGCCGACTGGCATGATGAACCGTTACCGAGGTTTGCCGACCGCGTGATCGCCGCCACGCGAGCAGAATGGCCGGCCTGGGCTCCGTTTCCCGCCGATCGCCTGGCCCATCTGCCCGACGTACTGACCGGTTATGGCGAGCGCGCCGGCGTGGCACGGGCGCTCGAACGGGTGGATGCTCGCCTGCGCCGACCCAGCCCCCTGCCCCAGGCGATGCCGGTACTGGACCGCCATCAGGCGCTGCTAGCGCAGCAATTCGATGCGTTTTTCCCGGCCCTGCTCGCTTACGTGCGGGAATGGGTCGAGGATAATCTGCCGCCGGACTAGTGAGCCGCTGAAAGCAGCGTTTTCGACAGTGCCCGTGCGGTACCAGGATGTGCCACCAAGATCATCCAAGGGACATGTTCCATCTTGGGAGCGAGGCGACCACCGCGTTTTTGCCTCGCGATGCTGAAGAGGGCCAGGACGACTTTTTCAGCAATGCCTCAGAGCCGCAGCGTCTCCCCGATCGCCGGTACCCGGGCGGCTTCGCCGGCAAAACCCTGATCAGCCATCGCCGTGCGCCATCGTGCCGGCGGCTCGAACGGCGGCTCGTCGGTGAGCACGATGGTGCCCCAGTGCATGGCCACGGCCGACTGAGCGCCCACGTCGCGGCACAGGGCCGCAGCCTCCTCCGGGTTTACATGAACCTGACGCATCACCCTGCGCGGTTCGTAGGCGCCGATGGGCACCAGCACGGTGTCGATCGGGGTGAATGCGGCGCCGATTTCACGGAACACCGGGGCGTAAGCGGTATCGCCAACAAAATACAGCCGTCGTCCTGCCGGGGTTTCCACCACGTAACCGCACCACAGCGCGGAGTTGCGATCGAACGGCCCGCGCCGGGAGAAGTGTACGGCCGGCACCGCGGTGATCCGCAGGCCCCGGCAGGTTACCGCTTGCCACCAGTCCAGCGTCTGCACCCGCCCATAGCCCTGGCGGCGGAAGAACCCGTCCAGGCCAAGCGGCACCAGTACATCCGGATCCGATCGCTGCCGCAGCGCGCGGATAGTGGGCGCGTCAAGGTGGTCGTAGTGGGCATGGGAAATCAGTAGCAGATCGATGGGCGGCAGTTCCGCCACCGTCAGCGCCGGCGGCACGAACCGGCGCGGTGCCGGCAGCGGCCGGGGGGCAGCCACGTCCGACAGGAAGGGATCGGTAAGCAGCGTCCGGCCGCCGAGTTCCAGCAGAAACGCCGCATGCCCCAGCCAGGTCAGATGATCACGGCCGGCGCAGGCCCGCCGGCCGGATGCGACCGCGGCCGGACCGAGACAATGCCCCGGCGGCGGCACGGGCACACGGCGATCGGTCACGCGACCCCACAGGAATCGCGCCAACCCGCCCGGACCGCAGCCCGGCTGGTGCTGGCCCGGCGGGTTGGCGAAGCGTCCGCCGACGCGTTCAACACTGGTGCGGCCGGCGACCGGGACGGTATCGGTCAAGTGGCGGCCTCGCCGACGCCGGAGCTGGTCAGCGCCTGTTCGATGGCGGTCAGTGCCCGCGCCGCAGGCATCGCCAGATGATGGTCCACCGCGCGGGACAACGGATTGGCGACGGGGTTGATATCCACGGTCGGAATCCTCTCGCGCACCGCCTGCCGGACCGGTTCGGCGATGTAGGGAAACACCGCAGTGGTGCCAATGCTGATCACCATATCGGGGCCATCGGCCAGGGCCTGTTCGTAGCGGGCCACCGCCATGTCCGGCAACATCTCGTCGAACAGCACTACCCGCGGACGCAGCATGCCGTCGCAGGCAGGACAGACCGGGGGGATCGCAAGGCCGCCGAAATCGGGCACCTGTTCGCAATGCTGACAGGCCGGGCAATACAACTGGTGCAGATTGCCGTGCATTTCGATCACATCGCTGCTGCCGGCCCGGGCATGAAACCCGTCCACATTCTGGGTGACGACGGTCACCCGCCGGCCGGACTGCTCCAGTCCGGCGAGCACCTGGTGGCCGGCATTGGGCCGGGCGCCGCGGCAGGCCTGTTCGATCTGGCTGATGTATTTCCAGGTGAGCGCCGGGCGCTGCGCGTACATGCCGCCGGACAGAGCGGTTTCGATCGGGATGCCCTCATCGGTGCCGCCGTCGTTATAGAGCCCGCCGACGCCACGGTAGGTCGGCAGACCCGAATCCGCCGACATGCCGGCGCCCGTAATTACCAGCAACCGCTCGGCCCGCGCCAGCAATCCGGCCACCGTCGCGATGGCCGCCGACTCGTTATCATGCCCCACCATGACGTCATCGTCGGCGATGGCCGGCGTCATCGCAACCGCTTCGGGAGAGTCTCATCGTCAGTCCGCGCCATCTCGTTCTTGTTCTAGGTGATCAACTGGATCGCCATAGTGCGGCCTTCGACGGCTTCGATCCCGACCGGGACCACGTGTGGATGGCCGAGAATGCCACCGAGGCCACCCATGTCTGGTGCCATCAGCAGCGCCTGGTGCTGTTCTTCAGCGCCATGCGCCACTTCCGGGACGATCTTCACGCGGCCGGTATCGAGGTGGCCTATCACGCCCTGCAAGCGGATGGCCGCCGCGACAGCGGGCCGGATTTCGCCAGCATCCTGGCAGCCGATATCCGGCGACTCGGGCCCGAGCGCCTGATCGTTCTCGAACCCGGCGACTGGCGGGTCTGGCGCATGTTGCAGGAAACCGCGGACCAGCTCGACCTGCCGCTGGAGGTACGACCCGACCGGCACTTCTACTGCGGTATCGAGGAATTCGATGACTGGGCGACCGACCGCAAGCGTCTGGTGCTGGAAGACTTCTACCGCCACATGCGGCGCACTCACGGTGTTCTCATGCAGGCCGGCGGCCCGGCGGGCGGCGCCTGGAACTACGATGCCGACAACCGCGAGAGCTTCGGCCGCAACGGCCCCGGTGAACTGCCGCGGGCAGTCTCGTTTGCCCCGGACGCGTTGACCCGCGAGGTGATCGAGCTGGTGGCCGCCCGTTTCGGTGACCACCCCGGGCGTCTCGAGGGTTTTGATCAGCCGGTCACGACCGGCCAGGCCCGCCAGGCACTGGCCGATTTCATCGCGCATCGGCTGGCCGGTTTCGGCCCCTGGCAGGATGCGCTGTGGACCGGGGCCGATCTGGTGCATCACTCGCGCCTGTCGGCCGCGCTGAATCTGCATCTGATCGATCCGCGCGAGGTGGTGGGCGCCGCGGTGGCAGCATGGGAGGCCGGCGAGGCGCCGCTCAACAGCGTCGAGGGCTTCGTGCGCCAGATCCTCGGCTGGCGCGAATTCGTGCGCGGTATCTACTGGCACGATATGCCCGACTACATCGAACACAACGCGCTCGAGGCACAACTGCCGGTACCGGCCAGCTACTGGGACGGCGATACCGACATGGCCTGCATCGCCGACGCCATGCGCAACGTGCGGGATAACGGGTATGCCCATCACATCCAGCGGCTGATGATCCTGGGCCTGTTCGCCCAGCTGGCCGGTGTTCATCCGAGGCTTTTCCACGACTGGCACATGGCCATGTACCTGGATGCCGTCGACTGGGTCAGCCTGCCCAACACACTGGGCATGAGCCAGTTCGGCGACGGCGGTATCGTGGGCACCAAGCCCTACTGCGCGTCCGGCAACTATGTGAACCGCATGAGCAACTACTGCCGTAAGTGCCGGTTCGACCACCGCCGCGCGGTTGGCGAGAATGCCTGTCCGATCACCACCCTGTACTGGGATTTTCTCGACCGCCACGACGAACGCTTTCGCGGCAACCGACGCATGGTTTTCCAGATCAGGAATCTCGACCGCAAACGCGAGGATCCGGAAACCATGGCCACGATCCGGCGCCAGGCCGCCGATCTGAAAACGCGCATCGCCGCCGGCGAAAGCGTCTGAGCCCATCACCATCAATCCGTACGAATCATGAGCGATCTCACCCTGGTCTGGCTGCGCCGGGACCTGCGTCTGGCGGACAACCCGGCACTGGCCGAGGCCGCCGCCCGCGGGCCGGTGCTGCCGGTGTACATCCATGCGCCCGACGAGGAGGCCCCTTGGGCACCCCGCGGTGCCCAGCGCGTATGGCTGGACGAAAGTCTGCGGGTGTTGCAGGCCAGCCTGGCCGAGTTCGGGATGCCACTGGTGATCCGGCAGGGCCCGAGTCTCGAAGCCCTGCAAACCCTGATCGGAGAAACCGGCGCCAGTGCCGTGACCTGGAACCGACTCTACGAACCGGCGGTGATCGAGCGCGACCGGCAAATCAAGCAGGCCCTGCGGGACGACCGCCTGGTCGTGAGCAGCCACAACGCGGCCCTGCTGGCCGAACCCTGGGAAGTGGCCACCAAGGCAGGCGATCCCTATCGGGTCTACACACCCTTCTGGCGGGCCCTGTCGGCGCAACGAATGCACTTGCCGGTCGCGGTACCCGATAAACTTGTCGGTCCCACCGAAGCGCCGGACTCCTTGGCTATCGAGCAGCTTGGCCTGCGACCAACCATCGGGTGGGATGCCGGCATCCGCGCGGCCTGGACCCCCGGCGAGGCCGGCGCCCAGATCGCGTTGCAGGATTTTCTCGACCGCTGCGTGGACAGCTACAAGCAGGACCGGGACTGGCCGGCCCGACCCGGCACCTCGCGACTGTCGCCGCATCTGCATTTCGGGGAGATCGGACCGCGGCAGGTGTGGCAGGGGGTGCACGAATGGCTGGACGGCAGCGCCCGGGTGGGCGCGGAGACGTTCCTGAGCGAGATCGGCTGGCGGGAATTCGCCCATCATCTGCTGTTTCACTTCCCGGACACACCCAGCAAGCCACTGGACCGCCGCTTCGAGGCCTTCCCCTGGGCCGACGATGACCAGGCCCTGAAGGCCTGGCAACAGGGGCAGACCGGGATTCCGATGGTGGACGCCGGCATGCGGGAATTGTGGGAGACCGGCTGGATGCACAACCGGGTACGCATGGTCGTGGCGTCGTTCCTGACCAAGAATCTGCGCCAGCCCTGGCAGGCCGGCGCCGAATGGTTCTGGGACACGCTGGTGGACGCGGACCTGGCCAGCAATACCCTGGGCTGGCAATGGACCGCCGGTTGCGGGGCGGACGCCGCCCCCTTCTTCCGCATCTTCAATCCCAGCCGCCAGGGTGAGCGCTTCGATCCCGAGGGCGACTACGTCCGGCAGTGGGTGCCGGAACTGGCCCGGCTGCCGGCCAAACACATCCATGCACCCTGGGCGGCCCCGGCCGCCGTATGCCGCGATGCCGGGGTCACATTAGGCACCGATTACCCGGCACCGCTGGTGGATCTGAAGGAGTCTCGGCGTGAGGCGCTGGCCGCTTTCGACGCGATCAAGGCGCAACGGTGACCACGCTGGCCTGCCCCATGCCTTGCCTTGCGCCCCGGGAGCCGTCAGCATTCGCTGCTGACGTCGGCGCGCCAGGCTTGCGCCGTTTCCTCACCGGATAACGACAAGGAAGTACGTATGCCGCTTGACCTGCCCCCGCCGCTGCCACCCCAGCAGGCCGAGGTCGCCGTACTCGAACAACGGCATACCGCGGCGGACGAGGTGATCGAACTGGAGGTCGGCCAGTACACCCTGCTGGTCACCGGCAATACCTATCTGTCGGAGGAGCGTATCCGGCAGGTCACCTCGGCCGGCCGCACACCCTCGCAGGTGGTGCTGCTACTGAATGCGCTGTACCCCGCCGACGGCCACATCCTGGTCAACGTGCAGTACGCGCGGGAGGGCCAGAGCGACACCATCTATGTGCATGTCAACGAGGGCTATCTGGCCGAGGTGGACGCCCCGCCCGCGATCGCCCCGTTCTTTGAATCATTCGAGGGACAGCGGGGGCTGACCAAGCAGGATATGGAACCCATGCGGGTGCTGGCCGAACTCAAGTCCGAACGGGCCGGCTACACCATGACATCGTCGTACTCGGTGGCACCCGAAGACCCTGCAGCCTTCACCCTGGTCATCGACGGGCGGGAGAACCCGGAACACGATCCCTTCGACCTGACCGCCGCCTTCGGCAATCCGGGCAATCGTTTCCTGGGCCGCTACTTCGGCCTGGCCAGCGCCAAGTACTCGCTGGACAACGGCGACCAGATCGGTCTGGGTTATGCCCACGGCTTCACCGATCTAGGCAGTTCACGCGGGGGGGAGAGCTACGGTCGGGGAGACCTGAGCTATTCCACCGTGACCTCCTGGGGACTTTATGGCCTGTCAGGCTCATATACGGAGTACGAGGTCAGCGGTCTGTTCGACAGCCCCGCAACCGCCGACGGCAGCAATCAGTTAGTGTTCCAGGACGATCGCGAAAGCGCCGAGATCGTCGAGGTAAAACTCACCGGCAACCAGTTCCTTTACGCGAACGACGATTCCCGCTGGCTGCTGGAGCAGGAACTGGCCTACGTTGATTCCACCCTCACAATCGACGAGGGCCGCCTGGTGGCCACCAGCAACGGCGGCAGCGACGCCAGCGATCCCGCACTCGGCGAACTTCTGGACGGACTGCTGGGAGGGCTGCTCGACGACCTGCTAGGCAATGGCGGTGGCGGCGGCACCACGGAGTCAATCTCGCTCGCGGGCCAGCAAATCCAGGACGAGCGTTACGGCACCGCGCGGCTGGGTACCACTTATTCCGATTCTTGGACGCTGTTCGAACAGCGTGGCAGCCTCAACGTCGGCGCCGGCTACAAGCGCGGCTTTGGCGGCGAAATCCAGAATACCCTGACAGACGCCGAGCGTACCAACGAATTCAACCTGTTCGACGCCAGCCTCAAGACCAGCTACCGACTGCCCTATCAGATGCTGGCCTCGATCCAGCTCAAGGGGCAATTCTCGCTGGATGATCGTGTCCCGCAGCAGCAGCAGTGGGTGCTTGGCGGCCCGGACAACCTCAGCGCCTATCTGCCGGGCATTCTGGTGGGCGATACCGGGGCCTACGGGCGTTTCCAGGTGCAGCTGCCGCGTTGGCGGGTATTCAGCCGCCCCTACCGTTTCTCCGTGTTTGTCGAGAGCGGCATGGCCCAGTTCGAGGGCGACAACAAGCCCTTCGGCCGAGCCGGCACCCAGCGCGCCACCGACGCGGGCATCAAGCTGGAGTTCGCGCCGCTGGACAACATTCAGCTGACGGTGCACGCGGCACAGGGATTGTCGGAAAGCGGCGTGCCGGACAACGTGATCGAAAGCGCGGAATCCGACGTCTACTTCAACCTGAAGGGAGAGTTCTAGCCTTCTTTCTTCGTCCGACGCTGGACCCAGGGCCTGTCTTCGTCGCGGCTATCCCGCTGACAAGCCCTCAAATCAGGCTATTTGAAATCGTCCGAATCACCAGTGAACCATCGGGCAGGACAGGCGTCCCAACAGTGCCGAGGGGGCGGCGGCAGGATTCGCGGCCCGACTGATATTGCCAACTTGAGCATAATGCCGCGCATGATTCGTCTGCTGTACCGATGCCGCCTGCCGGCAGCCTGTTTCGCTGTCGTGTTCGCACCGACTGTATCGGCCCAGCCCACCGATATCCAGGTGGAACAGGTCGCCTCAGACCCATGGGTGCAGATTCTGCCGCTGACCGGCACGCTGACCTCCCCGGCCCGGGCCGCGCTCGCGCCGCGCCTGAGCGGACTGGTCACCGCCGTCGCGGTGGACGCCGGTGACCGGGTGGCGAAGGGGGACACCCTGCTGGAGATGGACGCGACCCTGGCAGAACTGGAACTGGCAACCCTCAACGCCTCTCTGGCGGAAGCCCGCAGCCGGCTGGCGGAAGCCCGGCGCGTGCGAAATGAACGTCAGCCGCTGGCCGAACGCGGCACCATTCCCCGTACCGAACTGGAGGCTGCCAACGCGGAAGTTCGCACTTCAACGGCAGCGGTGGATCGACTGCAGGCCGAGGTTGAACTGCAGCGGGAACGGCGGGCCCGGCATGTCCTCCCGGCGCCTTTCGACGGCGTGGTAGCCAGCCGCACGACCGACATCGGCGAGTACGCTGCCAGCAGCGACGTGGTATTTGAACTGGTGGCAACACGCCAGCTGCGGCTGGATGTCCAGGCGCCGCAGGAATACTTCGGCCATCTCGGGCCCGGCACGCCGGTGGAAGTACACGCCCATGACGGCAGCGGCGACCCCCGCTCGGCCGAGGTCAGCGCCCGCGTGGATGCCCTCGATGCCACCGCCCGCAGCTTCCTGGTACGGGTGGCGCTGGACAACGAGGACGGCCGGCTGGCCCCCGGCATGTCCGCGGAGGCGGAGTTCCGCATCGAAACCGATGAGGCCGTGATTTCGATTCCCCGGGATGCCGTGTTGCGGTCACCCGGTGGCGACACCCATGCCTGGGTGGTGACCGAGGCCGATGACGGCCCGGTGGCACGTCGGCGCCAGATCATGCTGGGTCGTAGCGATCGAGGCCGGGTTGAGGTGCGCCAGGGATTGTCGGCCGGGGACCGGGTGGTGGTCCAGGGCAACGAGGCCCTGACCGACGGCCAGCGCGTGCGCATCGACGCCGGCTCGTGATGCCGGTGCCGCGCGCTTCCGTCCGGCCTGCCGGAGACCGCCCCCATGATTGAAGGCCTGATCCGGCGCCCCACGCTGCTGGCCATCGGCGTGCTCATTGTCTGCCTGTTCGGCATCGTGGCCGCCTTCCGCGTACCCGTACAGATGATTCCGGATCTGGCGGTGCGCACGATCACGGTGGAAACCGCCTGGCCCGGGGCCACGCCGCAGGATGTGGAAAAGGAAATCCTGATCGAGCAGGAGGAGTACCTGCGCAACGTGCCCAGCCTGCAGCGCATGGTAGGTGTGGCCCGCACCGGGGCCGCCGAGATCCAGCTGGAATTCCCGTTCGGCGTGGATTCCAACGACGCGCTGTCACAGGTACCGACCTATCCCGAGAACGTGGACGAGCCCCGGCTGTTCGCAACTTCGTTCTCGCAGAATTCGTTCATGTACTACCGCGTCGCGCCGCTACCGGAAAACCCGATGCGGGTGGACATGGACATGATGCAGGACTTCATCGACGACCGCGTCCGCCCCTTGATGGAGCGAGTGCCGGGGGTCGAGCGTGTGGAGGTGGGCGGTGGTGCTGCCCGTCAGATCCAGATTCACATGGATCCGAACCGTCTGACCGCGCGGGGACTGAGTCTGACCGACGTGCGCGCCGCCGTGCGCGAGCGCAGCCAGGACGTCACCGGCGGCGATATCGACAGTGGCAAGCGCCGCTATCTGCTGCGCACTATCGGCCGCTTTGCCGATGTCGAGGCACTCGGCGAGATCGTGCTGGCGCGCCGCGGCGACGCGGTGATCAGGCTGGCCGATGTGGCCGACATGCGGCTGGATCACGCCGAGATCCGCGAGGAGTCGTTCTACAACGACCAGGCCAACATCACCCTGTCCGTGCGCCGCGAGACCGGCTCGAACGTGATCGAGATCAAGAAGGCCATGGCCGATGCCATTCCCGGCATCAACGAACGGGTGCTCGAACCCGCCGGGATGAACATCCAGCTGATCAGCGACGACGTGCGTTACGTGCAGGCCTCGGTGGCCAGCGTCTGGCGCAATCTGCTGATCGGCGCGGTGCTGGCCACGCTGGTGATGTACCTGTTCCTGCGTTCGGTGCCTGCCACTCTGGTCGGCGTGATCGGCATCCCCATCTGCACCATCGCCGCCTTTCTCGGCCTGCTGTTGACCGGGCGCACCATCAACGTCATCTCGCTGGCTGGGGTCGCGTTTGCCATCGGCATGACCCTGGACAACAGCATCGTGGTGCTGGAGAACATCGAGCGGGCCCGCCGGACCATCAGTGACCGCCTGGCTGCGGCGCTGGCGGGCGTACGCGAGGTCTGGCCGGCGGTACTGGCCTCCACCATGACCACGATTCTCGTATTCGCCCCGGTGTTGTTCATCGAGGAGGAAGCCGGGCAGCTCTATTCGGATATCTCCATCGCCATCGCCGCTGCCATTTTCGTGTCGATGCTGGTGGCGATCGTGGTGGTGCCAACCGCCAGCGTGCGTCTGCCATTGAGCGGAAAACTCGCCGATCGCACCCCGCTCTGGCAACAGCGGGCGCTGAGCGGGGTGGAGTGGCTGCTTGCCTCGCGACCCAGGAGATTCGGCTGCATCGGGCTGACGGTTGTCGTAATGGCCGCAGTGATCGGCCTGCTTACACCCCCGGCCTCGTATCTACCGGAGGGCGAGGAGGCCAAGACCTTCTCCAGCATGATTCCGCCTCCCGGCTACAACCTGTCCGAGATGTCGGCCATCGGCGAGGAACTGCGAGAGAAGCTGGTGCCCCATATCGGGGGCGACCCGGCCCGTTTCGATGCCGGCGAGACCGACATCCCGCCGATGCGCTACCTCAACATGCGCATCAATGCCGAGGGCCTGCGCATCATCAGCGAGCCGATGGACGCGGACCACATCAACGCCCTCATGAATCGTTACAACGAACTGTTCCGCGCCTATCCCGGCATGCGCGCGTTCTCCACCCGCGGTTCCATCATCACCAGCAACGACGGCGGCACCCGCAGCGTGACGCTGGACATCGCCGGGCCATCCCTGGCGGACATCTACACCGTGGCCAGTGCCGCCTACGACCGGGCGCAGACGGTGTTCGACAATCCCCAGGTGCGGGCGGATCCCCAGACCCTGTCGCTGGCCCAGCCGCTGCTGCGGGTGGAGCCCGATCATGCCCGTCTGGCCGAGGTGGGTTTGAATACGCAGGAGCTGGGCTTTTCCGTGGCTGCGCTGGCCGACGGGGCGTTCGTGGACGAGTACATCCTGGCCGACAACAAGGTGGATATCTATGTCTACGACAGTCGCGGGCGCAGCACCGATCTGGACGCCCTGGCCCGGCGCAGCATTCATACCCCCTTGGCCGGCAGCCAGCCGATCACCAGCCTGGCGAACTTCCGGGAAACGGTGGATACCGATGTCATCCGGCGTCTGAACGGCCAGCGCACCGTAACCCTCTACATCATCCCGCCGCCGGGTGTGGCGCTGGAAACCGGGGTGAATACGGTAGAACAGGACATCATCCGGACCATGCGCGAGGACGGCGAGATTCCGGCCTCGGTGAGCGTGGACATCTCCGGGGCCAGCGATCAGCTGGACGCTACCCGCGCCGCCCTCGCCGACAACTACGTGATCGCGGTGGTGCTGAGCTATCTGCTGCTGGTGGCCATCTTCACTCACTGGGGCTATCCGCTGCTGATCCTGGTCACCATCCCGCTGGGTGTGGCCGGCGGTATTGCCGGGCTGGCGCTGATGAATCTGGTGGGGGGCTGGCTGCCCATACTGGGTCTGCCGGCCCTGAGTCAGCCATTCGACATGATCACCATGCTGGGCTTCCTGATCCTGATGGGCACGGTGGTGAACAATCCCATCCTGATCGTGGATCAGGCGCGGCTGAACCGGGCCGGTGGCATGCCCGTGGTAGATGCCGTGCGCGAGGCAGTGGCCACCCGGCTCCGGCCGATCCTGATGACCACCATCACCACCACCTTCGGGCTGGCGCCGCTGGTATTCCTGCCGGGGGCCGGCACCGAGCTTTATCGCGGGGTCGGGGCTATCGTGCTGTTCGGGCTGCTGTTCACGATGGTGATCACCATCACTTTCCTGCCGGCCCTGCTGGTCAGCGTGCTGCAGGTGGGCGAACGCCTGCGCGGCCCGGCCCGCGCCGCCGGCTGAACCCTGAAGCTGGCCGTGATTGCTGAACGGCTGCTGCCGATCCGGGCCGGGGAAACGCCGGCGGCCGTGTGGTCGTTCGTGTACTTCTTCTGCGTGCTGGCTGCCTATTACCTGCTGCGGCCGGTGCGCGATGCGCTGGCCATCAGTGACGGTACCGGCGACCTGCCCTGGCTATTTACCGGTACGTTCCTGACAATGCTGCTGGCGGTGCCGGCCTTCGCCTGGCTGGCGGCGCGCTATCCGCGACGCCTGCTGCTACCGCTGGTATACGGATTCTTCATTCTCAACCTGCTGCTGTTCTGGGCCTGGCTGGCCAGCGGCCTGGGCGGGAACATCGCCGCCGGCGCGTTCTTCATCTGGCTCAGCGTGTTCAACCTGTTCGTGGTGTCGGTGTTCTGGAGTTTCATGGCGGACATCTTCTCCGCTGCCCAGGGCAAGCGTCTGTTCGCGCTGATTGCGGCCGGCGGCAGCGCCGGTGCCATATCTGGACCGGGCCTGGCCGCCCTGCTGGCCGGGCAGTTGGGCGTACTCGGTCTGCTGCCGCTGAGCGCCGGCATGCTGACTGCGGCCCTGGGCTGCATCGTGGTCCTGCGCCGCTGGGCGGCCGACCAGACCCGGGCCGACCGCAGCCGGCTGGGCGGCAGCGTCTGGGAAGGGCTGCGCCGGATTACCGAATCCCGTTATCTGCAGGGCGTGGCGCTGTTCATCCTCTGCTACACCGCGTTGTCCACGGTGCTCTACTTCCAGCAGGCCGAACTGGTCAGCCGCCTGTTCGAGGACGATGCCCGCCGCACTCAGCTGTTCGCTGCGGTGGATCTGGCCACCAATGTGGTGACTGTCGGCCTGCAGTTGTTCGTCACCCATCACCTGATCCGGCGGCTGGGGCTGGGCGCCGCACTCGGCAGCCTGCCGGCGATCAGCCTGCTCGGCTTCATGGTACTGGGGCTGGTGCCGGTGATCGCGGTACTGGCGGTATTCCAGGTACTGCGCCGCAGCGCCAACTATGCCGTCGCCAGGCCCGCCCGCGAGGCCCTGTTCACCGTGCTGCCGCGCACGGACAAGTACAAGGCCAAGAACGCCATCGACACCCTGGTGTACCGCGGTGGCGACGCGCTGAGCGGCTGGGCTTATACCGGGCTGACCAGCCTGGGCCTGGGGCTGACGGGCATGGCCTTCGCCGTGCTGCCGATTGCCACCGGCTGGCTGCTACTGGCCGGATGGCTCGGCCGCGAGCACACGCGGCGGTACCATGGTCCCGATCCGGATTACCCTGTTCACGGAGACCCGCCATGACCCGACCAACCCGTTTCCACCAGCGTCGCAGACTGCTCCAGGGGGCACTGGGCACCGCCACGCTGGCCGCTCTCCCGCCGGTGGGTGCCGGCCGCAAAAGCATCCTGCCACCGCTCCCGGACGACACCATCCTGCGCACCATCCCGGCCACCGGTGAACAGGTGCCGATAAGCGGCATGGGCACCGCGCGCACCTTCGACGTGGACCCCAACGATGTCGCCGCCATGGTTCAGCGTCAGGACGTGTTGCGGGCGTTCGTCGACAACGGCGGCCGGGTGGTGGATTCATCGCCGATGTACGGCCGGGCGGAAACGGTCCTGGGACGGGCGGCCGCGGCCATCGATGCGCCGGACGCCCTGTTCACCGCCACCAAGGTCTGGACCCGCGGCGTCGAGGCCGGCAAGGCCCAGATGCGCGAATCCGCGGAGCGCCTGCAGACGGCGACCATCGATCTGATGCAGGTGCACAACCTGCTGGACCTGGAAACCCACCTCGACACCCTGCGGGCCTGGAAGAAGGAGGGCCGCATTCGCTATCTCGGCGTAACCCACTACACCGTCGCCCAGCACGCCACGCTGGCCGAGTTGGTGGCCCGGGAGCCGCTGGATTTCGTCCAGTTCAACTACAACATCGCCGAACGCAACGCCGAGATCCGGCTGCTGGAGGCCTGTGCCGACAACGGCGTGGCGGTGCTCGTCAACGAGCCGTTCGAGCGCGGCAAGCTGTTCGCCCGGGTGCGCAATAAGCCGCTGCCCGGCGTGGGCGAGGACCTGGCCTGTGAAAGCTGGGCCCAGCTGTTTCTCAAGTACATCTTCGGGCATCCGGCGGTGACCGTGGCGATTCCCGCCACCTCGGACCGCGAGCACGCCGCCGAGAACGCCCGCGCCGGGCGCGGCGCTCTTCCCGACGAGGCCCAGCGCAAGGCCATGCGTACCGCGTTCGAGGCGGCCGGCTGAAACCGGGCGCGGGTTGTTGCGCGCCGGCCGGCGAGCGCGTACAACCACGCTCCCATTCGCCGACCTGACCATTCCGAGCATGTCCCAGTCGTCCCGCATGATCGTGCGCGCCGCCGCCATCGCCGACCTGTCGGCGATCCGGACGGTGACCACCAAGGCCTATCCCGGTATGGCCGCCTACACCCGCGATGAATTGCGCGGGCAGATCAACAATTTCCCGGAAGGACAGCTGGTCGCCGAGTACGAGGGCAAGGTAGTCGGCTACTGCGCCACCCTCTGCCTGCCAGAGGAACAGGTGCTGGCCCCGCACACCTGGGCCGAAATCACCGGCAACGGCTACGGCTCCACCCACGACAGTGACGGCGACTACCTCTATGGTTACGAGGTCTGCGTGGACCCGGACTTCCGCGGCATGCGCATCGCCCAGCGGCTGTACCGGGAGCGCTTTGCGCTGTGCCGCAAGCTGGGGCTAAAGGGCGTGGTATTCGGGGGCCGCTTGCCGGGACTGCGGCGGCGGTTCAAGCGGGCAGGCGGCGCGCAGCAGTATGTGGACAACGTGGTGGCCAGGCAGTGGCGCGACGCCGTTCTCACATTCCAGTTGAATAACGGTTTCGAAGTACTTGGTTTACTGCCGGATTACATGCCGGATGACAAGCCGTCCATGGGCTATGCCGCGCATCTGATCTGGCGCAACCCCGAACACGAGAACCGGCAGCCGGTGCCCGGCGACAGCCACGTGCATCTGCAGATGCCGGTCACCGTGCGGGTGGCGACCGTCCAGTATCTGCAACGCCAGATCAGTTCGCTGGACGAGTTCCGCCAGATCGCCACCTATTTCGTGCGCGAAGTGGCCGACAACCGCTGTGATTTCGTGGTGTTCCCCGAGCTGTTCACCGTCCAGCTGCTGTCGATCGACAACGAGGAACTGGAGCATCGCGAGGCGATCCAGCAGCTGGCCGACTACGAGGTGCCGTTCCGCGAGATCATGCAGGACCTGGCGGTGCGTTATAACATCAACATAATCGCCGGCTCCCATCCCACCTGGGTGGGCGATCAGTTGCAGAACGTCGGCTACATCTACCTGCGCGACGGGTCGGAGTACCGCCAGCCCAAGATCCACCCGACGCCGGGCGAACGCTATTGGTGGAACATCCGCGGCGGCGATTCCCTCAACGCCATCGAGACCGATTGCGGCCCCATCGGGGTGCTGGTCTGCTACGACAGCGAGTTCCCGGAACTGGCCCGGCACCTGACCAACCAGGGCATCAATCTGTTGTTCGTGCCCTTTTCCACCGAGGATCGCAGCGGCTACCTGCGGGTGCGCTACTGCTCACACGCTCGGGCGGTGGAAAACCAGATCTACGTGGCCACCGCGGGCAATGTCGGCAACCTGCCGCGCATCCATGCCATGGACATTCATTACGCCCAGAGCGCCATCATCACCCCCTGCGATTTCCCTTTCGCCCGCGACGGCGTGGCCGCCGACACCACCCCAAACGTGGAAATGGTGGCAATCGCCGACCTGCGGCTGGACATCCTGCGCGACTCCCGTACCAGCGGGACGGTGCAGAATCTGCTGGACCGTCGTCACGATCTCTACCGGGTTCAGTGGAAGCCGCCCCGCTCCCGGCTGAAGTAGCGCAAGGCCGGGCCGCGCTTGGCCCGGGCCGTCAACATCGCCTAGGCTGATCGGAACCAACGAGGAGGAGACCCCATGATCCGCGTATCCGCTGTCTATCCGCATACCGAAGGCGCCCGTTTCGATCACGACTACTACCGCAATCACCACATGGCGATGGTGCGCGACCGGCTCGGCGCCCGCGGCATGATCCGCGCCGAAAATGACAAGGGCCTGGCCGGCGGCGATGGCGGGCCGCCTCCGTTCGTCGCGGCGGCCCACCTGTATTTCGAGTCAATCCAGGATTTCCAGTCCGCCTTCGACGCCGAGGGCGAAACAATCCTGGCCGACATTCCCAACTACACCGATATCCAGCCGCAGCTGCAGATCGCGGAAATCGTCGACGGCGGGTGACCCCGCCGGCTGGCAGCTTCGAGACCGGCTGGCCGTCGGCACTGCTCGACGAGATCGCCGCCGCCGGCACGGTCGCCGTCCTGACCGGCGCCGGGGTCTCCGCAGCCTCCGGCATCCCCACCTTCCGGGAGGCCCAAACGGGGTTGTGGACCAGGTTCAGGCCGGAGGATCTGGCCACGCCGGAAGCATTCGCGGCAAATCCGGCGCGCGTCTGGCAGTGGTACCAGTGGCGGCGCTCGCTGATCGCCCGCGCCGAGCCGAACGGCGCACACCGGGCCGTGGCCCGCCTGCAGCGGCACCTGATCGACTGCCGGGTGATCACCCAGAACGTGGATGGTCTGCACGAACGGGCCGGTGCCCGGGTATCGGCCCTGCACGGCAATATCTGGCGCCAGCGCTGTCAACGGCGCTGCGGGTTTTCGGAGACCGCCACGGAACCCGATGATCGTCCCGAGCCACCGCCCTGTCCCGCGTGCGCCGCACCGATGCGACCCGACGTGGTCTGGTTTGGCGAATCCCTGCCGGCCGACGTGCTCAAAGCTGCCGTCACCGCGGTGGAGCACGCGGAGGTGGTACTGGTGGCCGGCACCTCGGGCCTCGTCTACCCCGCAGCCGCCCTGCCCGAACAAGCCCTGGCCAGGGGCCGGACCGTGGTGGAGATCAACCCCGACGACACGCCCTTGAGCGCCGTGGCAACCGTCCGGTGCCGCAACGCGGCGGACGCGGCACTACCGGCACTGTGCGAGGCGCTTGCCCTGCCCGACTGAGACCGCGCCGGGGACGGCCGCTCGACGGTCCCACCCGGAATGGCTAACATCATGGCGTCAGTCAACCAATCCGCAGGAGCCTCAGCCATGCGCCGGGTGGTGTTCAATCAGAAAGGCGGCGTGGGCAAGACCACTATCGTCTGCAATCTCGCCGCAATCAGCGCCAGCCGGGGCCGCAAGACCCTCGTGGTGGATCTGGATGCCCAGTGCAACGCCAGCCAGTACCTGCTCTCGTCCGGGGAAGCCCAGGCCGAGGCCGGCACCGCGGATTTCTTCGAAAACACGTTGAGGAAAGGACGGCAGAGCAATGATCTGCAACCGTTCATCACACCAACGCCCTTCGAGAATCTATCCGTCATGGCCGCGCATCCGGACCTCGAAGAGCTGCGGGTCAAGCTCGAGGCCAAGCACAAGATCTACAAGCTGCGCCAAGCGCTGGAAACGCTCGAGGGCTATGACGCGATCTACTTCGATACGCCGCCTGCGCTCAATTTCTACTCGCAGTCGGCTCTGATCGCCGCCAGCCACTGCCTGATTCCGTTCGACTGCGACGATTTCGCTCGCCAGGCGCTCTACAACCTGTTCGACACCATTGCCGAGATCAAGGATGATCACAATCCGGAACTGAGCGTCGACGGCATCGTGGTCAATCAGTTCCAGACCCAGGCCAAGCTGCCGGCCCGCCTGATCGCGGAGCTCAAGGAGGAAGGCCATCCGCTGCTCGACACCGCCATCACCAGTTCGATCAAGGTGCGGGAGTCTCACGAGGCCTCGGTTCCGCTGGTCTACTTCGCACCCAGCCACAAGGTCAGCAAGCAGTACGCCGAGCTCTATGACGTCCTGGGCAGGAAACGGGGTGGCAAACGCCGCTAGGGGATGGGCAGCGGCGGTGATGATGCCGCGACTGGCGGCCTGCCTGCTGGCCCTGGCCGGCCTGGCCCCGTCGGCGGTCTCGGCACAGGTCATCGAACTGCGGATCGACGGGCCAATCGGCCCAGCCACCAGCAACTACGTGGCCAGCGGCCTCGAGCAGGCCGCGGCCGAGAACGCGCCGCTCGTGCTTCTGAGCATCGACACGCCCGGCGGGCTGGACACGGCCATGCGCGAGATCGTGCAGGCCATCCTCGCCTCGCCGGTGCCGGTGGCCGGCTACGTCACACCGGGCGGCGCCCGCGCGGCCAGCGCCGGTACCTATATTCTCTACGCCAGTCACGTGGCGGCCATGGCCCCGGCGACCAATCTCGGCGCCGCCACGCCGGTACAGATGGGTGGCGGCGGTCCGTTGCCCGGTGGCGGCAAGGAACCGGACGACAAGGCATCCGACGGCGAAAAGTCCGACACCGCCGACTCCGACACCGCCAAGCGCCGCAAGGTGATAAACGATTCGGTCGCCTATCTCCGCGGCCTGGCCGAACAGCGCGGCCGCAACGCGGACTGGGCCGAACAGGCGGTACGCGAGGGCACCAGTCTGACTGCCAGCGCCGCGCTGGAGCAGAACGTGATCGACCTGGTGGCGACCAGCCGGCAGGGGCTGCTGGCTGAGATCGACGGTATGGAAGTCACCACCAGCGCCGGCACGGTCACCCTGGCCACGGCCGACGCCGCCATCGACAACCGCGAACCCGACTGGCGGGACCGGCTGCTGGCGATCATCACCAATCCGACGGTGGCCTACATCCTGATGATGATCGGCATCTACGGGCTGATCCTGGAAGGCTACAACCCCGGGGCACTGGTGCCGGGCACCGTGGGCGGCATCTGCCTGCTGGTCGCCCTGTTCGCCTTCCAGATCCTCCCGGTGAATTTTGCCGGTCTGGCGCTGCTGGCACTCGGCATCGCCCTGATGGTGGCCGAAGCCTTCGCCCCGAGCTTCGGCATCCTGGGGCTGGGCGGCGTCGTCGGTTTCGTGGTGGGCTCGATCATGCTCATGGATACCGGGGTGCCCGGTTACGAAATCCCCCTGGCCATCATCGGCGCCACCGCCACGGCGGCGGCGCTGCTGATGTTCCTGATCGTCTACCTGTTCGCCCGCTCCCATAGGGGGCGCGTGGTCACCGGCCGCGAAGGCCTGATCGGGGCCACCGCCCGGGCCAGCGAGGACTTCGACCAGCGCGGCTGGGTCCTGCTGCACGGGGAGAGCTGGCAGGCGACCACGACCACGCCGATCCGGACGGGTCAGACGGTAACCGTTACCGGGGTCGACGGGCTGGTGGTATCGGTTACCCCGGACAACTCGGACCGGACGTCCTAAATAACTTCAGGAGTCATCGCCATGTTCTTCAATTTCGGCATCATTCTCATCGCACTGATCCTGTTCATCCTGTTCAGCGCGGTCAAGATCCTGCCCGAGTACGAGCGCGGGGTGGTGTTCACGCTCGGCCGGTATACCGGGGTGAAGGGCCCGGGCCTGATCCTGCTGATCCCTTTCGTCCAGAAGATGATCAAGGTGGATCTGCGGGTGGTGGTGATGGACGTGCCTACCCAGGACGTGATCTCCCGCGACAACGTGTCGGTGCAGGTCAACGCGGTGGTGTACTTCCGGGTGGTGGACCCGAACAAGGCCATCATCGAGGTCGAGCACTACTACGACGCCGTCAGCCAGCTGGCACAGACCACGCTGCGATCGGTGCTGGGCCAGCACGATCTGGACGACATGCTCGCCGAGCGCGACAAGCTCAACGCCGACATCCAGTTGATCCTAGACAAGCACTCCGACGCCTGGGGCATCAAGGTGGCCAACGTCGAGATCAAGCATGTAGATCTGGACGAGAGCATGATCCGGGCGATTGCCCGCCAGGCCGAAGCGGAGCGCTCACGGCGGGCCAAGGTGATTCACGCGGAAGGCGAAATGCAGGCGGCGCAGAACCTGCAGGAGGCTGCGCGTACGCTCTCCGAGCAGCCGCAGGCGATCCAGCTGCGCTATCTGCAGACGCTGGTCGACATCGCCGGGGAGCACAACTCCACCATCGTGTTCCCGCTGCCGATGGACCTGATCAAGCCGCTGATGGAAGCCGCCGGCAAGGGCCACAGGCCGGCGTAGTCGTCGTTACTCGAATTCCTCCGGCTCGGCCAGGAATCCGACCACCAGGGCACCCGGACCGAGGTTGACGCCGCCGGTGGTGGCCATCATCGAGGTCATCACCTGCACGTCATGCGCCCGGGCAGCCTGCACGAAGCGGTCGTAACCGGGCATCTGCTTGATTGCCTCGGCATCCCCCGCATAGCTCACGCACACCGTGGGCGCCAGCAGGCCGCGCTCAATGCGCTTGACGGTGTAATCGAAGATGCGTTCCACCGCCGCGTCGAAATGCCTGACCTTGGCCACCGGGAAGGTCTGGTCGTGGCGACCGCAGAGAATCGGCTTGATGTCCAGCGCCGAGCCCATGAAAGCGCCCAGCCAGCTGATGCTCTTGTCCCCCTTCTTGCGTGCCCGCTCGCGCACGTAGTAGAGATCGGGAAAAGTGCCGAAACCATGCGCCTTGGTCGCCAGCTCTTCCACCCGCTGGCGCAGTTCGTTGACCTTGACGCCGGACTCGATCAGCCGAACCGTCTCCGCCGCCAGCGCCGCCTGCCCGGCGAACAGGGACTGACTGTCGATCACCCGTAGCGCGAACGGTCCTTCCACCCCCGCGGCCTTGCGCACCGGCTTGTAGGCCCGAAGAATCGCATGCGAGGCATCGGTGGCATTCTGGAAGATGGGGCTGCGGCTCTGGGCGATGGTCTGCACCAGCGCGTAGTCGTAGTTGGTGACGACCCTGTTCAGGAACAGATCGCGGATCTGTTCCATGGAGAAGGGCACGGTCTCGGCATCGTGGCTCTTGTCCAGGGCCTGCCGGCGGTAGAACTCCGTGGTCCGATCCGGATCCCGCTCATCCACAAACAATTCGTCGCCGATCCGGATCGAGATCGGCAGAACCAGGATGTTGTGTTCGTCGATGAACGACCGGGGCAGATCACAGCCCGAGTCCACGACCAGTCCGATTCGCATCCTCCCCCCTTTCGCACGCCGGGTTAACCCGGTCCACGGTTGGCTGCGCGATGCGTGTGTCGCGCCGGTGCCGACAGTCTAGCCGGAAACATTCACGAGGGCGACGGGCCTCGATGCCTAAGCCATTGAAACCATGAACTTGTGGCTGGAGACTCGGTCCTTCCGCACTGCGTCAGGTCACGGGCGACAATCGCTGGGCCATGTGATGCAGGATGCCCGCGGTCACGCCCCAGATGAAGCGGTGTTCGTGGGTCAGCGCGTAGTAGGGCAGACGCAGGCCGTCGCGATCGAACCAGCGCCGGTCGTAATTGCCGGCATCCAGCAATCGCGCGAGCGGCACCTCGAAGATCTCTGCCACTTCCCGGCCATCGGCCTGGTAGCGACAATTCTCGGGCAGACACCCCACCACCGGCGTCACCCGAAAACCCGTGGTCGTGGGGTAATCATCCAGAAAGCCGATTACCTCCACCTGTGTCGCGCAGACGCCAATCTCCTCTCTGGTCTCGCGCAGCGCGGTGGCTACCGCATCGGTGTCGGTCGCCTCAGCCCGACCGCCCGGCAGGCTGATCTGGCCGGGGTGGTGACGCAGTTCGTCGGTGCGCTGGGTGAGAATCACCCGCGGGCCGTCGGGACGCTCAATCACCGGGACCAGCACGGCGGCCGGCCGCAGCCCTGCCATGGCGGGTTCATCCAGAATATGCGCTGCCGCCGACGGCAGTCCCAGATCGACCAGCGCCCGCGGGGCAGCCAGATGCGTCGAGCGAAGGGCGGCAGCGAGGCGTTCGATCAGCGGATGACGGGTAACGACGGTTATGACGAGCCTTCCGTTTCCCGCTTGAGCGCGTCCGCATGCCGCCGCGCCGCCTCGTGGAACCTAGGAGTGAGACCGGCATCGGCGTAAATGGGGTCGCCCTCCTCGTCCCGCGCCACCACGTCATTGCCTTCGACATAGGCGAACGAGGCGCTGAGATCGTCAAGCGCGGCCGAAAGCAGGTCGGTGAGAATGCGTTCCTCGGTCAGCCCCGGGAACAGCTCGGTGAGCGCGGCGACCTTGGCCGCGTCGTAGACCGGCAGCCGCAGCCGGTATTCCCGCGCCGCGCGGGGTTCGCCGTCCCCGGCCCGCCAATGCTCGATCAGTTCGGTGACTTTCATGTTGTCCTCTTGCCTGTCTTCACCCACTGACTAAAAAGCCAATCTGATCAGTTGACTATAAAGACTCAAAACGAACGCGTCACGTCGCCGGCGCAGGCGATTGACCCTCCCGGGAGCCGGTGATAGCTTGCCGGTCTTCGCCTCGTCCGGCCATTGCCCCCATCCGTTCATGATCAAAGCCGAAAAAACCTGGAGCCTCAAGGAGATCGACGAGGCGAACGGATCCACCAAGGGCACCGCCTTTCTGGCCTTCAAGCAGCTCAAGGACGGTTTCGACGAGGGGCGGGACTTCTACTATCTCAGCGCCGAGCAGGACCACCGCGAGATCGAGCGGCTGCGGACCGCCGGCCGCATCTATGCCAGCAGCGTCAATGCGGTGCTGCTGACCGAGAGCGGCTACAACGCGGTGGTCGATTTTCTGGAGGGTTGAGCCGCCGCGCAATCCGGCCGGTAATCCCGGTATGCCACGCAACCAAGGATTGCCCAAGCGCTTTTCGTGAAAGAAAATTTTCCGAATATCATTGTTACCTGTAGTCAACCGTCCCTGCGGCATGGATGATATGGCGCTTTCATGCATCCACGTATTGCACGCCAACCAAGGGGAGACGAGTGATGAGTAATGCCAAGGCCCTGATCGAAATGATGCCGCAGGCATTCGATGCCAGCGCCGCCGGCGACATGAACGCCACCATCCAGTACGCCATCTCCACGCCGATGCACATGGTCATCGACAACGGCACCTGCCAGGTTCAGGAAGGCGAGACCGACAACGCCGATGTCACCCTGCGCATGGATGACGACGATCTGGTTGCCCTGCTTACCGGCGAGCTCAACGGCATGACCGCCTTCATGACCGGCAAGCTGCAGGTGGACGGCGACATCATGCTGGCCCAGAAGCTGACGTCGCTGTTCGATGCCGACCGTCTCAGCCAGTAGGTCACGCGCCGCGCCGTGATCGGTCTCTGGGCCGAACCCGGTGCGAATCCGGCCTGTCTGGCCGGGCTTGCCAGCCGGATCCCGGCTGATACCATCGCCGACCCACCGGCAAACGGCGTGTATCTGGCGCTGACCGCCGCCGGTCTGGAGCTTCGGGTGGCCGACATGCCGTGGCAGGGCCTGCGCGCCGACTGGCTGGATGCCGGGCTGGACCGACGCGCCCGCGAAGGACGCCGCGCGTTGATCGCCCGGGCCCTGGGCCTGCGGGGTAAAGCCACGCCGCGGATTCTCGACGCCACCTGCGGCCTGGGCCGGGACAGTGCCCATCTGTTGCGCCTGGGTTGCCGGGTCACTGCGATCGAGCGCTCACCGGTCGTGGCCACCCTGGTCGAGGATGCCGCGAATCGCGCCAGCACCGCCGGCGCAACCTGGATTGCCGGCTGGCGGGGCGTCACGGTCGATGATGCCCCGGTCCGGCTGAAAGATCTGACGGCGTCGGATTTCGACGCCATCTATCTCGATCCCATGTTCGGCGGTGATCGCCGTTCGGCTCTGCCCAAGCGGGAGCTGCAGATGCTGCGGCAGGTCGTGGGGGACGATCCCGATGCCGGCGCTCTGCTGAAGGCCGCCCGGGCCACCGGCCTGCGGGTGGCAATGAAGCATCATCCACGCAGCCCCGCGCTGGCCCGGCCCGACCACCAGGTTCGGGGCGGTCGCGCCCGCTTCGACGTCTACCTGCCCGTTTCCGGATCGTAGACGCGCAGCTGTTCGCGGAATCGCCGGCCGTTTTCCACATAATGCGACGCGCCGTGGCGCAGCATCTCGATGTGGCTTTCATCGAGTTCCCGCTTGACCTTGCCGGGCGATCCCAGCACCAGGCTGTTATCGGGAATCTCGGCGCCTTCCGGAATCAGCGCCTGGGCGCCGATCAGGCAGTTGCGACCCACTTTCGCGCCGTTGAGGATCAACGCCTGGATGCCGATCAGGCTGTTCTCGCCGAGTTCGCAGCCGTGCAGCATGGCCTGGTGGCCCACCGTCACACCGCGCCCGACATGTACCTGGATGCCCGGGTCGGTATGGATCACCGCCCCGTCCTGGATGTTGCTTTCCTCACCGATCACGATGCGATCACAATCGCCCCGGATCACTGCCTGAAACCAGACGCTGGCGCCCTTTTCCAGTACCACATCGCCGATCACCGTGGCATTGTCGGCAATGTAGTAATCCCCGTCCGCCGGCAGTACCGGCGTCTTGTCACCAAGTGAATAGATCATTGCGCCACTATCGTTTCCTGATCGAATTATTGCAACCGCTGCTGCTCATGCTGGTGCTGGCAGGCTGCAGCACGCCGCCATCGCTGCCGATGCTTGCCGGCGACGCCACCATCCTGGCCTTCGGCGACAGCCTGACCCACGGCACCGGCACCACCCGGGACCAGGCCTACCCCGCCCGCCTCCAGGCATTGATTGGCCGACGCGTGGTCAATGCGGGCGTGCCGGGCGAAACCACCGCCCAGGGTCGGCAACGGCTGCCGGCGGCCCTGGCCGAGCACCGGCCGGATATGGTCCTGCTCTGCCTGGGCGGCAACGATTTCCTGCGCAAGCGGGACCCGGCAGCAACCCGGGACGATCTCGCCGCCATGCTCGAAGCCCTGCGGGAACGAGATATCCCGGTACTGCTGATCGCGGTCCCGGAACTGATGCTGCTGGGTGGCGATCATGCGTTATATGCCGACCTGGCCGAGCGTTACGAGGTACCGCTGCTGTCGGGCGAGCTCAACCGGATTCTGCGAGACGCCGAGCTGAAATCGGACCGGGTCCACGCCAACGCGGCCGGTTACGCTCAACTGGCCGAAACAGTGGCGACGCGGCTGCGCGAGGCCGGCGCCCTACCCTGAACGACATGTCGGGGAAACGCTTTTCTGGTCCCCGCCTACGGATAGCGATCCGATGTAGGGCTGCATCCATGCCGTCGCACCGCGATGTCGATGATCGGGGCAGGTACCAAACAGACGCGATAAATCTCGCCCTACTGGATCGTACGGTGCCCTGGCCAGGCAGTTGCCGAAAACGGTATCGGCATGGTCCTCAAGCAGACTTTCGGGCCACCTGGTCACGCACATAGACAGGAATAGCATCCGCCGCCGACCCGGCGTCACCGCGGGCTACCCGCGAGGCCGCCAGCCGGGCGATGTCCAGGGCGTGAGGATGAATCGCGGCCACCGGGCCATTCGCCGCGGCATGCACGGTGGCCAGTGCTTCCGGATAGGCCATCCAGCCGTTGCCGGCCGGATACCACTCGCCCGCGGGCGCCACCACCGCCGCCGGCGGCGCAACCTGTTCCTCGCCGAGACACCGCGGTTCGTCCCGGTCGTCAAAATCGTAGGCAGCCCAGTAGACCTCCTGCATGCGGGCATCGTTGACCACCAGACAGCGATTCACGCCAGCGCTACGCCGCGCCCCGGCGGCCAGGGCCGCCAGATCGGAAATGCCGACCACCGACAAGTCAGCGCCCAGCGCCAGGCCCTGGATCAGGCCGGCCGCAATCCGCAAGCCGGTAAAGGCGCCCGGCCCGCGGCCGAACGCCAGTGCATCCAGGTCGTGTAGCGACCAGCCGGCCTCGGCCAGCAGTTCCTCGGCCATGGGCAACAGCAGGTCGGCATGCCGGCGCGGGGCCACCTCGAACCGGGACAGCGCCAGATCCGGCCCGATCAGGGCCGCGGAACAGCCCTCGGTGGCCGCGTCGAGCGCCAGTATCCTCATGCCGACACCGCCGCCCGCAGGAACGCCTCGGCATCGTCGCGCGACCGGGTGACCGGCAGGTCCGGCAGGCTGGACAGGAATATCCGGCCGTAGCCCTTGCTGGTCAGGCGCGGGTCGCAGATCGCCAGCAGACCCCGATCGGCATGGTCCCGGATCAGCCGACCGACGCCCTGCTTGAGGGCAATCACCGCCTGGGGCACCTGGTAATCGGGGAACGGGGCCTCGCCGCGCTGACGCATGGCGTCGACCCGGGCGGCCAGCACCGGGTCCGAGGGCGAGGCGAAGGGCAACCGGTCGATGATCACCAGCCGCAGGGCCGGCCCGCGCACATCCACACCCTCCCAGAAACTGCCGGTGCCCACCAGCACCGCGTCGCCATGATCACGGAATTCCGACAGCAAGGCCGCGCGGCCCTGTTCCCCCTGCACCAGCAGCGGCCCCACGCCGGCCTGACGCAGGCGGCCGGCCACGGCATGCAACGAGCGGAAACTGGTGCAGAGCACGAATGCCCCGCCCTGACTGGCCTCGACCAGCCCCAGGACCTGCCCGGCGAACGCGGCATCGAAGCCTCCGTCGCTGGGCAGCGGCATCGAGGCGGGCAGATACAGTAGGCTGTTGTTGCGGTAATCGAAGGGGCTGTCGAACAAATGCTGGGTCGCATCGTTCAGGCCCAGACGGCCGGCGAAGTAGTCGAGCGACCCGTTGACGCTCAGGGTGGCGGACGTGAACACCCAGGAACCCGTGTGCGCCTGCAGGGCTCGTTCGAACGGCGCGGCCACATCCAGCGGGGTGGCATGCCAGAACCAGCCGCTGCCCCGCCGTTCGACCCAGCGGACCTCGGCCTCGGATTCGCGCAGCAGCGCCTCGCCCCGCTCCCCCAGCTCGGCGACACGATGCCCCAGGGCGGCCAGCGCGTCGGCTCTCTCTGCCACCTCTGCCAGCGCATCAGCCAAGCCATTCAGGGCAGCTACCAGTTGACCCGCCGCCGCCTCCGCGCCGCGCCGCGCGACGAACGCCCGCCAGGCGAGCGTGCTGTCGCTCTGGGCAAAGCAGTCGTTGACCGTGGCCTCGGCCGCGCCCAGTTCTTCCAGCGCCGCGGTCAGGTCCGGCATGTCGCCGCCGGCAGCCAGCGCTTCGGCATGACCGTCCCGGATCACGTCGCGCACCCGCCGGCTGGACAGGCTGTGGCCGAAGAACTGGCCGGCGATGTCGGGCAGGCGATGGGCTTCGTCGAGAATCACTGTATCAGCACCCGGCAGCAGTTCACCGAACCCCTGCTCGCGCAGGGTCAGATCCGCGAACAGCAGATGATGATTGACGATCACCACCTCGGCCGCCTGGGCCGCGCGGCGCGCCGCCACCACCCAGCAGTCCTCGAATTCGGGGCATTCCGTACCCAGACAGTTGTCCACCGTCGACGACACCCGCGGCCACAACGGAGAGCCGTCGTCGATGTCGCCGATCTCGCTCAGATCACCGATGCGGGTTCGCATCGACCAGTCACGCACCCCGCGCAGCCGGGCCCGCAGCGCCGGGCTGCGCAGATCACCGCCGGCCTCGGTCAACGCCAGCCGATGCCGGCAGAGATAGTTGGCGCGCCCCTTGAGCAGTCGCACCCGTGGCCGCACGCCCAGCGCAGCGGTGACCAGGGGAATGTCGTTGGCATAGATCTGTTCCTGGAGATGGCGGGTGGCCGTGGACACGATCACCTTGCCGCCGGCCGCCAGCGCCGGCAACAGATAGGCCAGCGTCTTGCCGGTGCCGGTACCGGCCTCGACCACCAGTCGGTCGTCGGTCTCGATCGCGGCGGCCACGGCCTCGGCCATGGCCACCTGAACCGACCGGGGCGCATAACCCGACAGCTGCGCCGCCAACGGTCCGTCGGCGGCGAACAGATCGGCTGTGGTCACAGGGACTGGCCGGCGTAGTAATCCGCGCGGCTGGCAGCCGCGTCGGCGCCGACGGTATCGCCCCGGGCCCGTCGGGCCTCGGCGATCAGCCGCCAGTTGGAGGCGCGCAGCGGCGGATTGCGCCCGGCCAGGCTGTTGGACTTGCGGGCAAAGGTTTCCGCCTGCTCGGGCTGGCCCTGATCGAGATAAAGCGCAGCCAGCCGTCGATACACGAACGGGTTGCGAGGCTCCACGTCCAGCGCCCGTTCGGCGGCGGCGGCGGCGCGATCGTGGTTGCCCGCCCGGGCCAGCTGCTCGCTGGAATCCAGCAATGCGACCACCGCCGGACCGCTGACGTCGGTCAGCGTGGGCGCCGGTTGCGACGGCGTCCCGGCAGTCGAGGACGGTTGCTCGGGCTGCCCTTCCGGGGGTGCCGGCTCGGACGTGTCCTGAGAATCCGGCGGTGGCGGAGGCGGATAGGCTGCGCGCGGGGCACAGCCCGCCAGCCAGATCATCCCCATCGACACCGCCAGCGGCAGGAGCAATCGCCTCATCGGAACAGATCCAGGAACCAGTTGGAATCACGATCGTCCGCCGGTTCGGAATCGGGCGCAACCGGAGCATCGCAGGGTTCGAGTCCGGGCGGGGCATACCCGGCCATGAACGGTACCTGTACGGCCTGATCACAGTCCCGGCCGACCGGACGGCTGTCATCCCGCGCAGACAGCCGGACCGGGAGCGTCTGAATACCCTCGGGCCGAGCCGGCTCGAAACTGCTGGGTTCGATATCCCGCATCATCCGGGACCAGAGCTGCAATGCCCCGGTGGCCCCACTGAACGGCGTTGGCTGGTTGTCGTCGCGGCCCACCCAGACCACCCCGACCCGGTCGCCACCGTAGCCGGCGAACCAGCTGTCGCGCAGTTCGTTGGTAGTGCCGGTCTTGCCGGCCACCTGCAGTCGATCCGGCAGGGTCAGATAGGCCGAGCGGGCGGTGCCTTCACGCGGCACCCGCTGCAGAATCCAGTTGAGCAGGTACACCGACTGTTCGTCGAACGCCCGACGTAACTGCAACGGATAGCGGTTGAGCGGTTCCCCCTGCCGGGTAGTGACCGCCCGGATTGCCAGCAATGGCGTGTAGTAGCCGCCCGCCGCCAGCGTGTTGTAAATCTGGGCCACTTCCATCGGCGACATTTCCACCGCCCCCAGGGCCAGCGCCGGCACCGGGATCGGGTCGCCCGGATAACCCAGCGCCTGCAGGGTTTTCACCACCGACGGCAGACCCAGATCCACCGCCAGCCGCGCGGTGGCCACGTTGTAACTCTTCGTCAGCGCTTCGTAGAGCGGCACCGCCGCGCCATGGGACTGGTTGTCGTAGTTGGCGGGTTCCCAGACATCCCCGTTGGCCAGTTCCACCTGCAATGGCCGATCGTCCAGCGGCGTCAGAACGTTGTACTGGCGCGGCCGGTCGAGCGCCGTCAGATACACCGCCGGCTTGACCAGCGAGCCGATCGGCCGTTGTGCGTCCAGGGCCCGGTTGAAGCCGGCACCGCGGGCCTGACGCCCGCCGACCAGAGCCAGGATGCGACCACCTTCCACCGAGGTCACCACCGCCGCGGCCTGGAGTTTGCCGCCATCCACGCCCCGACTGCGTTCCAGCGCTTCAAGACCGTTCGCCACCTGTTCATGCGCCGCCGACTGAACATCCGGATCCAGGGTGGTGAAGATGCGCAGGCCCTCCTCGGTGAGGTCGTCGTCCTTGTACTGACCTTTCAGCTGACGGCGCACGAGGTCGATGAAAGCGGGGTACTGGCTGGTGCCGCGGCTGCCGGCATCCGTGACTCCCAGCGGCCGTCCACGGGCGGCGACGGCAGACTCGGTGTCGAGAAACCCGGCCTCCTCGAAGATGTCCAGCACCAGATTGCGGCGGGATTCGGCACGGTCGGGGTGGCGCCGGGGATCGTAGTAACTGGGTCCCTTGACCATTGCCACCAGCAGCGCAATTTCATGGGGCTGCAACTCTTCCACCGGTTTGGCGAAGTAGAAGTAGCTGGCCAGGCCGAAACCGTGGATCGCACGGCCGCCCTCCTGACCGAGATACACCTCATTGAGATAGGCCTCGAGAATCGCTTCCTTGTCGTAGTGGGCATCCAGCAGAATCGCCATCAGGGCTTCCTTGGCCTTGCGCACCAGGGTCTGCTGGTTGGTCAGATAGAAGTTCTTGACCAGTTGCTGGGTGATGGTGGAACCACCCTGCACCACCCCGCCGGCGCGCAGGTTGGCCACCGCCGCCCGCAGGATTGCCTTGGGCGACACGCCGAAGTGATCCATGAAGTTGCGGTCTTCCACCATGATCAGGCCGGCCGGCAACATCGGGGGCACCTCGCCGAGCTTGACCAGGATGCGGTCCTCGCCCTTGCCGGTGGGATAGATGCTGCCGATTAGCATCGGGTCCAGACGCATCAGCGCTGGATCGTCACCGTCATCGAGTGCGGTCAGCGAGCGGATGCGCCCATCGCCGAAGGCCAGCCGCAGCCTTCGGTCGGGCTGGTGGCCGTCCCAGAAATCGAAGGCCCGGGTATGCAGATCAACGCTGGCGGCGCTGGCGCGAAAGGTGCCGGCGGCATCGATTTCCTGGTCCCGCCGATAGCCCTGCCGGGTGAGATCCGCCACCACCGATGCCGGCGTCGCCGCCTGCCCGATGTAAAGCTCCACCGGATCGGCGTACACCTTGGCCGGCAATGTCCAGCGAGCCCCCTCGAAGCGGCCGCGTACCTGTACGTCGAGATACACCGTGTAGAGCGCCGCCACGGCCATGACCGCACACAGGATCACCGCAACCGGTATCAGCCAGCGGCGACGCCCTCGTGCCGGGGATTTACGACGGGATCGGGCCAATGAGGAATCGTTTGACGCGGGTGATCGGGCAGCGAAGCCGCAAGTCTACCAGATGGCCACCCGCTGCCCTGCGCGCGGGCCGATCAGCGGCGGTGTCCGACCAGGTCCTGCTTGGGGCGCGGGTCCGTCACCCGGTCGCCGGTGGCCAGGAACACCACTTCCTCCGCGATATTCGTGGCGTGATCCCCGATGCGTTCCACGCTCTTGGCCACGAACATCAGATGGGTGGCCACGGCCGCATCGTGGCCACCGGCGTGGCGGTCATCCATCAGGGATTCGAATAGCTGGCGATACAGCCCGTCCAGCTCGGCATCGCTGGCCCAGAGTTCCCGGGCCGCCTCGCCGTCTCGCCGGGCATAAGCAGTCATCACCCCGGTGAGAAGGTCGCGCGCCCGGGTGTAGAGCCGCTTGACCTGGAACAGCGAGCCGGTTTCCAGCGGCACCCGCAGCAGCAGCACCCGCTTGGCGATGCTGCCGGCGTGATCCCCGATGCGTTCGAGGTCAGCGGCAATCCGGCCGGCCACCAGGATCTCGCGCAGGTCCCCGGCCACCGCTGCGTGTTCGGTCAGGGCATGCAGCTGGGCATCGTCGACACCGAACTGCATAAGATCGATGTCGCGATCGCTGTCGATCACGGCTTCGGCGGCCGCCCGGTCATGCTCGGCCAGCGCCGCCACCGCGGCATCCACGGCCGCCAGCGCCTTGTCGCCCATGCCGCGGATATCAGCCCGCAGCCTGTTCAGGGCCTCGTCGAAGCCCTTGAAGGTGTGACTCTGGGCCAAGACAGCCCCGACTCAGCCGAAGCGGCCGGTGATGTAATCGCTGGTGCGTTCGGAACTGGGCGACGTGAAGATGGTGTCGGTCTCGTCATACTCCACCAGCTCGCCCAGATGCATGAAAGCGGTGTAATCGGAGATACGGGCCGCCTGCTGCATGTTGTGGGTCACGATCAGGACCGTGATCTCGCTGCGAAGATCGGTGATCAGATCCTCGATCTTGGCGGTGGCAATCGGATCGAGCGCCGACGTGGGCTCATCCAGCAACAGCAGTTCCGGTTCGGTAGCCAGGGCACGCGCAATGCACAGACGCTGCTGCTGACCGCCGGACAGGTCCAGGGCCGGGGTGTTCAGGCGGTCCTTGACCTCGTCCCACAGGGCGGCCTGCTTGAGTGAGCGTTCCACCGCGTCATCCACCACCGCCCGCTTGCGGATGCCGCGGATCTGCAGCCCGCTGGCGACGTTGTCGTAGATCGACTTGGGAAACGGATTCGGCTTCTGGAACACCATGCCCACGTGCAGCCGCACCCACATCGCGCTCACGCCGGGGCTGATGATGTTGACATTCTCGGGCTGGAGGTTGATTTCGCCCTGGTAGCGGTTGCCGGGATACAGATCATGCATCCGGTTGAAGCAGCGCAGGAAGGTGGACTTGCCGCACCCGGATGCGCCGATCAGGGCGGTGATCTGCCGGTCCAGCACCGGCAGCGAGATGTCCGACAGGGCCTGGAAATCCCCGTACCAGAAGCTCAGGTCACGCACCTCGGCGCGGCCGCGCTGAGACGGAACCGCCTCGGCCTCGTTCCGGGGCGCGGCCTCGGCCGTTGCCTCGTTGTCCGGACTGTCCATGGCGGATGCCTCTTGTGTGCTCGGTGCGCTCATCTCGACTCCATCGCGAAAGTATTGCAGACACGCCGGCGCGTTGGTGCCGTCACCGCTGACGGCGAACGCGATAACGGATGTAGACGGCCACCGCATTCATCAGCAGCGTCATCGCCAGCAGCACCACGCCGGTACCTGCGGCGGTGACGTGAAATTCGGCCTGTGGGCGCGACACCCAGTTGAACATCTGGATGGGCATGACCGTAAACGGGGTATTCAGCCACTCGAAGCTCAGGAACGGGAAGTTGCCCTGTACCGGCGACGGCGGCAGGAAGGCGATGAAGGTCAGCGCCCCGATGGTGATCACCGGCGCGGTCTCGCCAATCGCCCGTGACAGCCCCACGATGGCCCCGGTGAGGATGCCCGGCCGGGCCGCCGGCAGTACGCACATGCGTACCGTCTGCCATTGATCCGCGCCGAGTCCGTAGGAGGCTTCGCGGGTTTCCTGCGGGATGCTGCGGATGGCCTCGCGAGTGGACACGATGATCACCGGCAAAATCAGCAATGCCAGCACCATGCCCGCCACCAGAATGGTCTGGCCCAGATTCAGTCCATAGACGAACAGACCCAGAGCCAGCAGGCCGTAGATGATCGACGGCACGCCCGCCAGATTGGTGACGTTGATCTCAATCAGATCGGTCAGCCAGTTGCGCGACGCATACTCCTCGAGATACAGCCCCGCCATCACCCCCAGCGGAATGGAAAGGAAGGCGGTGACGATCATCACCGCGGTGGTGCCCACCCAGGCGGACAGAATCCCCGCTTCGCCGGCGTTGCGCGACGGGTAGCTGGTGACGAACTGCCAGTCGATGACCCGGGCACCGGTCACGGCCAGATCCAGGATCAGCGCCAGCAGCGTGAGCACCGCCACCATCAGTACCACCAGACCGGCGCCGGCACAGATCAGGTCCCAGCGCCGGTTTCGCCGGATCAGGCTGTCATAGTCGATGTCGTGCACACCGTCGGCCATCGTCAGTACACCTCGCGGAAGCGGCGCCGCAGGTAGAAACCCAGCACGTTGAAGCTGAGGGTGATTACGAACAGGGTCAGGCCCGCGGCGAAAATGGTCTGATAGCCGATCGAGCCGTGCGGCAGATCACCCAGGCTAACCTGGACGATGTAGGCGGTGATGGTCGCCGCCCCCTCGGTGGGATCGAGCGTGAACTTGGGATTCTGGCCAGCGGCAATGGCCACCACCATGGTCTCGCCCACGGCCCGTGACATGCCCAGGATATAGGCAGCGGTGATACCCGAGAATGCGCCCGGGATCACCACCTTGCGGGCCGTCTGCCAGCGGGTGAATCCCAGCCCGTAGGCCCCCTCGCGCAGCTCGTTGGGTACCGCGCGCATGGCGTCCTCGGATACCGAGGTGACGTAGGGCAGAATCATGACGCCCATCACCAGCCCCGGCGCCAGCATGTTGAAGCCGGAGAGGCCCGGGATGAAGGTCTGCAGCAACGGCGTGACGAACAGCAGCGCGAAATAGCCGTACACCACCGTGGGCACGCCCTCCAGCAGTTCCAGAAACGGCTTGATGACCTCGCGCACGCGGCTGTCGGCATACTCGCTGAGGTAGACCGCCAGCAGTGTCCCCGCCGGAATCGCCACCAGCAGCGCGATGCCGGCTACCACCATGGTGGCCGTGAGCAACGGCCAGATCCCGTAGTTGGCATTGGTGAACAGCGGCGTCCAGGAGGTCGAGGTCAGGAACTCGACGATCGAGACGTTGGCAAAGAACACCACCGACTCGGACACCAGGATGTAAACGATCGCCGCGGTGACGAACACCGACAGGCTGGCCGCGGCGAACAACAGCCAGCGAACACCCCGATCCACCAGCCGCCGCCGGCGCAGGAATGCCTCGCTGGGCTGCAGCGATACCCGTTCCCCGGTTACTGCCACGTCGTTCCCATCCCCTCGTTACTGACCTGCTGTCGCCGACCGCTACTGGCGCTTTTCCGCCTTCAGCAGATCCTCGATCGATACGCCCACCTGGGCGCCGTCCGCAAAGGCGGTGCCGGTCCGGCGCTCGGCCACGTTCTCACGGGCCAGCTCATAGGCACGGGCCGGCAACGGCACGTAGCCCACTTCCTTGACCAGTGTGGGCGCGCGCTCGGCGTCGAGCATGAATTCCACGAACTGGCGCACGGCCTCGCTTTCGTTCAGCGACGAAACGCGCGCATACACGAACAGCGGCCGCGACAACGGGTTGTATATGCCGCTCTTGGCGGTTTCCAGCGACGGGCCGATGCATTCGCCATCGCTGTTCTCGACCTTGAGCGCCTTGAGCCGCTCACGGTTTTCCTCGTAGTAGGCCAGCCCGAAGTAGCCCAGAGCATTGACGTCGTTGGCCACGCCCTGCACCACCACGTTGTCGTCCTCGCTGGCGGTGAAGTCACCGCGCGAGGCACCGCTGTCGTGCATCACCGCCTCGGTGAAATAGTCGTAGGTGCCGGAATCGGTGCCCGGGCCGTACAGGGTGAGTTTCCGGTCCGGGAAGCTGTCCCGTACCTGACTCCAGTTGGTAATCTCGTCCTGGGCGGCCGGCTCCCACATGGTCTTGAGCTCGGACGGCTTGATGCATGCCACCCAGTCGTTGTCGGGATGCACCACCACCGTCAACGCATCCAGTGCGACCGGCAGTTCGATGAACTCGATGCCGTTGGCCGCGCAATCCTCGCGCTCGGATTCACTGATCGGGCGCGAGGCGTCGGACAGGTCGGTCTCCCCGCGGCAGAATTTCTTGAAGCCGCCGCCGGTGCCGGACACACCCACGGTTACGCGATAGGTGCCGCGATTGGCCTTCTGGAATTCCTCGGCCACCGCTTCGATCACCGGAAACACGGTGGAGGAACCGTCCACCTTGACCGTTTCCATCCCACCGCCGGCATTACCGCCGCCATCGCCACACCCGGCAAGTACGATCAGCGAGGCCGCCATCGCAACACCAAGCACACGGTTGTGAAGTTTCGCCGACATGCGCATTGACTCCTGACTTCGATTCGAATGATTCACGACAACCCGGGACGGTCCGCCTGACGGCGACCGGCGACCCGATGACTGTTTGATGACATGAGGGGGACCGGATACGTCCCCCCCGAAACGCCTGCCGGCTGACACTCCCGGCAAGGTAGCGACGAATAATGACAGTCCCGTGACATTGCTCCGGCGTACTGCCTCACAGCGGCCGCCGCCGCTCCTTGGCCGCGAGCACTTCCCGTTCCATCGCTTCCACGGTGGTATGGCGCACATCCTGCCCGTGCACGAAATAGATCACGTATTCGCCGATATTGGTGGCGTGGTCGCCGATACGTTCCAGCGCCCGTACCGCCCACAGCACATCCAGCATCTGCCGGATAGTGCGCGGATCCTCCATCATGAAGGTGATGCATTCGCGCATGACCGACTCGTATTCGCGGTCGACCTGCTGGTCCTCCTTGGATACTGCCAGCGCCACGTCCGCATCGATCCGGGCAAAGGCGTTGAGGGCGTCGTTGACCATCGAACGCACATGCCGCCCCAGCAGCTCGATCTGCTGGAACGCGCCGCGCGGAGTTACCTGGCTGGACAGCTGGGCCGCCAGCCGGCCGATCTTCTCGGCCTCGTCGCCGATACGCTCGAGGTCGGTAATGGTCTTGATGATGGCGGTAACCAAGCGCAGGTCGCCGGCCTGCGGCTGGCGACGGGCGAGGATGCGGGTGCATTCCTCGTCGATCTCCACCTCCAGCCGGTTCACCTCGAAATCCCCGCGGGCCACGGCCTCGCCGAGCTCCCCGTCGCCCTCCACCAGCGCACGCACCGCGTTGGCGACCTGCTGTTCCACCAGCCCACCCATATTGAGCACGTGCTCACGCACATCCTCCAGATCCTCGTCGAACTGCTTCGAGGTGTGCTTGTCGAGGCTGACCTTGTCCACGCCGTATTCCTCTGAATCCGCGACCGATGACACGCGAGTTTACCAGTTGCCCGTTCGGGGCTCTCTTAGAATGCAAACTGCGTGCGCAGCGTATAGATGTTGAGCCCGTCGGGCTGGCCGCCACCGGTATCCCGCTGCGGCGAGTCCTCCACATCCAGGATCCGGTTGTAATCCAGCATCACTCGGACGTAGTCGTTCATGTACCAGTTAAGCGCCAGGCTCGCGCGGCTCTGTTCACCGCCGATGACATCGCGGTCGGTCAGATCATGCTGGTCAAAGCGTAGCGCCACTTCCCAGGCGCCCCAGTAGCCGTCATCCGGGCTGAAGGCATGGCGGGGCTGCAGCCGCTTGAACTCGCCATCGCTACCCTTGTAGCGGCGCGATTCCCCGGTCAGCACCCAGCCCATTTGCAGGTAGTAACCGATGAAATCGAGACTGGGCAGACCGTTTTCCCGGGAAACACCGACCCGGGCGTACTCGCCCTGCAGCGACCACGGGCCGGCCACCGCGGCCAGTTCCAGACCGGCAATGGTGGCGCGGTCAATGGCGTCGATCGGGCCGGTATCGGTCAGCGCCACATTGGAATGATTGGTGGTGTCAATATTGAAGGCCGGGGATTCGTTGTTGACCCGACCGCTGTCGGCGGGCTCACGCAGGCCCGCATAGGCGCCGAGATGCAGCACCCGGCCGGTGTCGTTGACCAGCGCGTAAGTCAGCCGCGAGCCCAGCCCGTAACCCTCGTCAGCTTCCTGGTCACGGTCGTTGGGAGCGGCGGAATCACCATACAGGCCGATCTGAGCCGACCAGTCGCGACCCGACCCCTTGGCGTTGATCCCGATCGCACGATCGAACAACGTGTCAGTCATGGCATTGAGCAGCGACCGCTCGGTGAACATGATGTCGTTGGAACTTTCCTGCAGCTCCATGCTGATCGCGTGCTTCTGGTGTCCCACCGTGATCTCGAGCGGATCGAAGGCGGTGTAGACCAGAAACACATCGGTAATGGCAATATCGTTGCCGGCGAAATCGAACTCGGTGAGGTACTCGAAGTCCTCGCCCAGATCGCCCGACATGTTGAACCGGGCACGGCGGATCTCCGTGCCGCTGGCCGCGTCCACCGGCTGGCCATTACGAGTCAGGTCGTCGTCCTGATAGCTGTACTGGGCGTGCAGCCGGCCGCCCGGGGCCATCGAGAACTCGCCGCTCTCGTCGGTAAGCTCGAGCGCGCTATCACCCGGTTCGGCGGCGACCGTGGCTTCGCCACTCTGCCCGTCGGCGACATCACGGGCGCGGTCATCCTCGTCGGTCATCGGCCGGAACCGACCCAGCCTGACCCGGCCGGGCCCCGGTTCGGCGAAAATCTGCTTGGTCTCGGTATCCATGTACAGGTCCAGCGCCCGATTGTCGCTGCCAGCGGCAGCCACCGTGCCGACCGTCATCAACATCGTGGCCACCACCATCGGGATCGACCACCGCGTGATTCCGCTGCTCATTCGCAAGGCCTCGCATTGTGCCGGGGCGGCTCCAATCGCCTGGAAGCGAGGGCCGCCGGAAATGAGGCTGCGATTTTGTGACGGAAATGTGACAGTTTTATGACGAACGCGTAGAGCAAGTGCTGCCGGCCCGCCGAAACGGCCACCATGGTGGTAGAAAAGCGGAATCAGGCCGCATTGGCGACGTGGGCACGCTGGCGCGGAAAGCGGCAGGTAAAGGTGGATCCGACACCCGGCTCGCTGTCCACCGACAACTCCGCCTCGTGGTGCTCCAGGCAGTGCTTGACGATCGCCAGCCCCAGGCCGGTGCCGCCGGTGGCGGTGGAACGCGCGGCATCCACCCGGTAGAAGCGCTCGGTCAGCCGCGGCAGATGCCGTTGCTCGATACCGATGCCGGTATCGCTTACCGACAGCTTGACCATATCGGCGTCCAGCCACCAGCGCACCGCAATTTCGCCACCTTCCGGCGTGTACTGGACCGCGTTGGCGATCAGGTTGCCGGCCACGCTTTCCAGCTCGCCGGGGCGCCCGAACAATGACAGGCCGGCCTGGATTTCGGTTTCGAACCGGTGGCCGGCTGTGTCCCGACGGCGGGCGTCGGCCACCAGGCGCTCGATCAGCGCGGCCATGTCCACCACTTCCTGGCGCTGCTGCAGCCCTTCCGCCTCCACCCGGGCCAGCCGCAGCAGGCTTTCGATGATGCGGCTCATGCGCAGGGCCTGCTGGCCCATTTCCCGCACTGGCGCCCGCCACTGTTCCAGCGCCCCGGCCTTGCCGGTTTCCTCCTCCATCATTTCCAGATACCCGCGCAACACAGTCAGCGGCGTACGCAGTTCGTGTGAGGCATTGGCCACGAAATCACGACGGGTGGCCTCCATGCGCTTCTGTTCACTCACATCGCGGGCGATAAGCAACTGCTGGCCGTTGCCATAGGGAATAATGCGCAGCATCAAAACACCGTGCTCGCTGATCGGGGACGGCACCTCGACCTCGCCCGGCTGGGCATCCGGCGCATTGATCAGGGTGGAAAACCGGGGATGGCGCACCAGATTCGTCACGCGCTGACCCAGATCCTGCGGTGCCCGCAGACCGACCAGCGCCGCGGCCGCCTGATTGAACCAGACGATACGACCCTGCCCGTCCAGCACCACCGCCCCGTCCGGCAGCGCGGCGGTGGAGGCCTGGAATTCGTTGACGATGCTCTTGAGCCGTTTCTTGCGCTTGCGATTGCGCTGCTTGAGCCGGTTGAACTCGACGAAGATGTCCTGCCAGACGCCCAGGCCTTCGGGGGGATCGCGGTCGTCATTGACCAGCCATCGATGCAGGCGGTTCGTGTACACCAGGTGCATCACGAGATACACTATCAGTCCGGTGAAGGCGGCCCAAAGGGCATAGCCGAAGGCCGCACCGATCAGCGTCCAGGCCGCCAGCCAGACCGCCAGTACGACAACTTCGCGACGCCAGGCGGATACCACCGCGGCCGAGCGCATGCTCATGTCGGTATCAGGCTAGCCCGCCCGGCTGGAAAAGCGATATCCACTGCCGCGGACCGTCTGGATGAAGCGATCGAAACCGAACGGCGCCAGCGCCTTGCGCAGCCGGCGGATGTGCACATCCACGGTGCGTTCCTCGACGAACACATTCTGTCCCCACACGCGATCCAGCATCTGTTCCCGGGAATATACCCGTTCCGGATTGCTCATGAAAAAGCGCAGGAGGCGGTATTCCGTGGGTCCGAGACGCACCGGATCATCGCCGGCGGACACCCGCTGACTGGCGCCATCGAGCCGCAGGCCGTCCACTTCCAGGGTTTCCGCCTCGCCACCGGGCAGCGTCCGGCGTAGCACCGCACGCACGCGGGCTACCAGTTCGGAAGAGGAGAACGGCTTGACGATGTAGTCGTCACAGCCGATGTTCAGCCCGCGGACCCGGTCATCCTCTTCCACCCGGGCGGTGACCATGATCACCGGGATGGCACTGCTCAACGAGTCGCGGCGCAGTTCGCGCACGAACTCCGCACCGGACACCCCGGGCAGCATCCAGTCCATCAGGATCAGGTCGGGCCGCTGATCGGCAATCGCCAGGCGGGCGGACTGGGCGTCCTCGGCCTCATGAACGTGGAACTCCGACCGCTCCAGCGCGAACCGGATCATGTCGCGGATGGGGGCCTCGTCCTCGACGACCAGAATATGCTTGTGCTGCATGGTTAGCTTCGTCATGCGCTTTCTTGACCTGATCGCAAGCCTATTAAGCTTACATGACACCTCTATGACAACCACCCCGCCGTTGTCACATGCGTACTACGCCGGCTGATCGAGCGCCCGCGTCACCATTTCGTAAACATCGGGCGAGAGTGATGCCCCGGCCAGCCCGGCCAGCTGCTCGCGCATTGCCGTTCCCCGCGGCCCGGCCACCTGGGCCCATTCGGCCAACGGGGTGACCAAACGGGCGGCAATCTGCGGATTGAGTTCGTTGAGTTGACGAATATGACCGGCCAGCCAGGCATAACCGGCGCCGTCCTCCTGATGAAAGCCCGGCAGGTTGCCCCGCGCGAAACTGCCGACCAGGGCGCGCACCCGGTTGGGGTTGGTCGCGTCGAAACGGGGGTCGGCGTCGAGTTCCGCCACGCGCGCCACGGCGCCCGGCAGCCGGCTGGTGGCCTGCAGGGAAAACCACTTGTCCAGCACCAGGGCATGACCCCGGCCGCGCTCGGCAAACGCGGCCATGGCTTCGTCCCGGGCCGGACCGGGCCGGTCGCGCAGGGCCTGTAGCGCCGCCATGCGATCGGTCATGTTGTCGGCATCGTGGTAAAGCGCCAGGCAAAGGGCATCAATACCGGACGCGTCCCCGGCCGCCAGATAATCCAGCGCCACGGCGTTGAGCCGCCGCCGCCCAACCTCGGCCGGCTCGAACCGGTAGCCGCCTGCCGACGGCCCGGTCAGAAAGTCCTCGACACGCGTCTGCAACGCGGCGGCCAGCTGTCGCTTGACGTGACCATGGGAGGCGACGACCGCGTCGACGTCGAACTGCGCATACTGGTCGGCGAGACGACGCTCAGTGGGAAGCGTGAGCATCTCGGCCAGCAATTCGTGATCGGCCGGCGGATCCCCCAGCAGACGTGCCACCGCCTCGATCAGCGCTGTCGGGTCCGGCAGCGCCTCGCCCGCCTGATACGCCGATACCGCCGCGCGCATGGCAGCCAGGGCGAGTTCCTGCCCCGCTTCCCAGCGGGCGACCGGATCGCTGTCATGGGTCAGCAGATGGGCCAGATCCTCGGTTCGGTGGTCGTATTCCACCCGCACCGGGGCCGAGAAGCCGCGCAGCAGCGAGGGCACCGGGCGGGCGGACAGGCCCTCGAAGGTCCAGCTCTGCTCGGGCTGCTCCAGGGTGAGCAGCGATCGCTCGCCGAGGTCGACAGCCCGGCCATCACTCTCGATCAGCCCGAGGCCGAAGGGAATATGCAGCGGCGCCTTGTCGGTCTGCCCGGGCGTATCCGGGGTGTGCTGGGACAGGGTCAGGCGGTAACGGCCGCCCGCGTAATCGTCGCGCACGGTCACCACCGGCGTACCGGCCTGGCTGTACCACAGCCGGAATCGGGCCAGATCCGCCCCGTTGGCGATCTCCAGCGCGGTCACGAAATCCTCGATGGTGACCGCCCCGCCGTCGTGTTCGCTCAGATAATGCTGTACGCCCCGGGTGAAGCCCTCGTGACCGAGGATCACGTGCAGCATGCGGATGATCTCGGCCCCCTTTTCGTAGATCGTGATGGTGTAGAAATTGTTCATCTCGATATACGACTCGGGCCGCACCGGATGGGCGTTGGGGCCGGCGTCCTCGGGGAACTGGATATCGCGCAGCATCCGCACCTGTTCGATCCGGGTCACCCCGGGTGAGCCGTGATCGGCCGCGAACTGCTGTTCGCGGAACACCGTCAGGCTTTCCTTCAGGGAGAGCTGGAACCAGTCGCGGCAGGTTACCCGGTTGCCGGTCCAGTTGTGGAAGTATTCGTGGGCAACCACGTCGCGCACGCGAATGTAATCGCCGTCGGTAGCGGTATCCGGGCTGGCCAGCACGCAGGACGTGTTGAATATATTCAGCCCCTTGTTCTCCATCGCCCCCATGTTGAAGCTGCCGACCGCCACGACCATGTAGGTGTCGAGGTCGTATTCCAGCCCGTAGGTCTTTTCATCCCAGGCCATTGCCTGCTTGAGCGAGTGCAGGGCATGGCCCAGTTCATTCTCGCTGCCATGATCGGTGTAGAAACGCAGCGCCACGTCGCGACCGCTGCCGGTGCGGTAGGTGTCCGCCACCTCGGCCAGATCCCCGGCCACCATCGCGAACAGGTAGCAGGGCTTGGCGAAGGGGTCTTCGTAGACGGCAAAGTGGCGGCCGCCCGGCAGTGTCCCGTGATCCACCCGGTCGCCGTTGGACAGCAGTACCGGATACCGGCCGGCGTCGGCCTCGATCCGGGTGCGGTACGTCGCCATCACGTCCGGCCGGTCCGGAAAATAGGTGATGCGGGAGAAGCCTTCCGCTTCACACTGGGTGCACAGAATCCGGCCCGAGCGGTAGAGGCCCTCGAGCGCGGTGTTGGCGTCCGGGTCGACGTCGACCTCGATCGCCAGCTCGAACGCCGCCGGCGGCGCGGACAGCGTCAGGCCCTCGGCATCCACGGAATAGTCGGACTCGGGTACCGGCTCACCATCGATGCGAATTGCCTGCAGCTGCATTGCCCGGCCATCCAGGCGCAGCGGCGCATCCGCGGCCGCGGCCCGGTCGCGCGCGATGCTCAGCCGGGAACCGATCCGGGTGACGCCCTCGCCGATGTCGACATGCAGATCCACATGGTCGATGCGGTAGGCGGGCGGCTGATAATCGCGGCGGAACTTGGGTTGCGGCGCGGGACCCGTCATGCCCGCCTCAGCACGACGCTGCCGGCGGAATAGCCGGCACCGAAACCGCACATCACGGCGAGATCGCCACTGGCCAGATCCTCGTGATGGCGATGGAACACGATCACCGGACTGGCCGAACTGGTGTTGCCGAATTCATGCAGTACCGAGGGCATTTCCTCGGCGCTGGGTTCGTGGCCCAGCACCCGCTTGGCGATAAGCGTATTCATGTTGATATTGGCCTGGTGCAGCCATAGCCGCCGCAGATCGTCCGTATTCAGCCCCAGGTCACCGACATGCCCGGCAATCAGCTCGGCCACCATCGGCCCCACGTCCTTGAACACCCGGCGCCCGTTCTGCACGAACAGACGGTCGTAGTCCGGCCGCGGCTGGGTCTCGGAGGGGTTGAGAAACCCGAAGTTGTTGCGGATGTTGTTGGAGAACTTGGTGATCAGCCGGGTGCCCAGCACGTTGAACCCCCGACCAGCCGCCCGTTCCTCGGATTCGACCAGCACCGCGGTACAGACGTCACCGAAGATGAAGTGGCTGTCGCGGTCGCGGAAATTCAGGTGCGCGGTGCAGATTTCCGGGTTGACCATCAGCACCGACTCGGCGCTGCCCCCCTCGATCATGTTCACCGCGGTCTGGATGCCGAAGGCCGCCGAGGCGCAGGCCACGTTCATGTCGAAACCGAACCGCCCGGCACCGAGATGTTCCTGCACTTCCACCGCCAGCGCCGGATACGGCCGCGGCAGGTTGGAGCAGGCTGCCAGCACCGCATCCACGTCGTCGGGCTCGCGGCCGGCGCGATCGAGGCATTCCCGCGCGGCGCTGATCGACATCTCGCACATCAGCGAGGGCTCGTCGTTGCTGCGGGTGCGGATGCGCGGACGCATGCAGGACGGGTCCAGCACGCCGGCCTTGTCAACCGAATAACGGCTCTCGATGCCCGAGGCCTTGACGATGAACTCGCTGCTCGAAGGCACCAGCGGCTCCCGGTCGCCAGCGGCGATCTCCGCGGCATGGGCGTCGTTGTACTCCGACACGTACTGGTTGAATGACGCCACCAGCTCATCGTTGGAAATCGCATCCGGCGGGGTGTACAGCCCCGTTCCGGTAATCACCGCTTTCGTCACGCTATCTCCATTCGCCAGACCGCGGGCCAGTTGCGCCGCCCGGCTATTCTCACGTCTGCGCCAGCCGCAAACAACCGGACGTATCGGCAATCGGCGGCGCCAGCCCGCTCTGGTCCAGACACTGTTCGATGAAAGTCTGGACCGAGGCCTCGCGCCGCGCACTCAGATGCGAGCCGTGATACCAGTGGATCGGCGCCCCGCCCCAGTGGGCAGCCAGCCGCGTGGCCTGCCCCGGCGGCACCAGCTGATCGCCGGTGGCTGCGAACACGAAGCGGCGATCGGCCGGCACCCGGCAAGGCAGCAGCAGCGGTGATACCGGCGCCAGCGCCGCCCGTGCCAGCGCCGGCGTCACCCCGGCCGCCTCGATGTAGCGAAGATGCAAAATCGGCAGGTGCCGCCACACCACATCAGCCATGTCGGCCAGCGGAATGCCGGCGATCACGCAACGCAGATCATCGTCCAGCGCCGAAAGCAGTGCCGCGTTATAGGCACCCAGGCTGTACCCGAGGACGCCCACGTCCGCGGCCGGCTCCCGCTCGCGCAGCCAGGCCAGTGTGCGTCGCAGGTCCCAGAGTGCCTGCGATTCCGCATGAAATATGTCCGCCATGTGTCCGTCCAGAAAGCCGCTGCCGCTACGCGCGTGAATCTTTCTCTCACCGTGCAGCGGGAGGATGGGCATTAGCAGGTTGTAGCCCAGCTGCCGGTGCAGCCGATCGATCTGGAACAGGCTGAAATCGATGGCAGGCCTACCCATGCGGTAGCCGTGGATGCACAGTAGCCACGGCCGGACAGCACCCGGATGGCGAAACACCCGCGCCGCCATGCGCTGATTCGCCGTCTGCGCCTGCCAGCGTTCGGCGCCCGGCAGGGCTGGGTCGGGGCTGTAATCGCTGTCGAAACGCAGCAGCAGGAAGCGTTGACCCGCCGCATAACGGTGACTGAGTTTGGGTTTCGCCGGTGGTCGCGGCACCGGATGCAGATGATCCGGCTCGGCCAGCCAACCACGTGCTTCCCCCAGATCCCGCAAACGGGCCAGTTCAATGGCATCCCCCGCCACCTGCTGGCCGGTGGGGACCCGGGCGGTGCCTACGAAATAGGCCAGGATCGCCTCGTCCCAGGCGGCCTTGCCGGCCAGACGCCAGTCCAGCCGCGGCACCGGCACATCCGTCCCGGCGGCGGCCTGGAACACCGCGGTATAGCCGGCCACGAAGAAGCTCAGCAGTGCCAGTCCCGCCAGCCCCAATGCTACCAGAAGGCCCAGAAACGGCCACAGGGCTGCGGACAGCAGCATTCCGGTCAGCGCCCCGAATGCCAGATAATGAGAAATCTGGCGGTCACCGGGAAACAGCAGAAGCGCCAGCCCGGGGGCGAGCATCAGCGACCCGGTGGGACTCATCACCAGCCCGGCGGCCAGGCCCGCGCGCCAGCCCACAGCCAGCCAGAACAGTCCCGCCGCCACCGGCAGCAGCGCCGGCCAGAACCAGCGGGGCTGGGAACGCATGCGGGAAGCGGAATCGGTCATGCCGGCGCCGCCGCCAGAGTGACCAGGATACTGACGACAAGCAGTACCACCTCGAGCGGCCAGCGCCAGGGTCGGCGGCGACGGATGCCGTCGATGGCCAGCGCCGCGATCACGGCCGGCAGGGCCACCAGCACGGTACGTTGCAGGACCGGGCCGATTTCAGCGCCGATCCGCGCCCCCAGGTCGGAATGCACCGCCAGCATCAACGCCACCACGCCGGACACGATGGCCACGCTCGCGCTGGCCAGCAGAATTACCCAGTTGACGAACTGAACCGCCCTCAACGCGACCCGCCGCGTCCTCGCAGCGCGTCCAGATAGGTCAGCAGGCCGGGCGCGATTTCACGATAGAAGGCCGGGCTGCGCATCGCCACCTGCACCAGCGTGGCGGCGAAGAAGCGCACGATGCGGTTGCGGTACTCGAACACGCTGCCAACCATCGGCACCGGTGCGTCATCGAGAATCGTCAGCCGGTCCTCGGGTGCCGGGCCGGTCCTGACCACCAGGGTGACCTCCACGCGCAACGGCTCGCGCTGATGGTCACTACGTTTGCCACTGTCGGCCACGGCGGTCAGATGCCTATTGCGCCACGAGTCATGGCATGAGTATCCCCTACTCGCCCGGGTGCTGACCACCGGCGTAGCATGGGCGCCGACGTTTTCGACGGGACAACACAGCATGTCCGGCAGACAGGTGGTATTCGCGCATGGCAAGGAAAGCGGCCCCTGGGGCACCAAGATCCGGTATCTCGCGGATATGGCGGTGGCTGCAGGGTGGTCGGTGGAAAGCCCGGATTACAGCGGCCTGGACGATCCCGGCGACCGGCTGGAACAACTGCTGGCCCGTCCACGCGACGCCGAGCGGCTGGTACTGTGCGGCTCCAGCATGGGCGGCTACGTCAGCGCGATGGCCTGCCAGCGGTTGCAGCCGCACGGGCTGTTCCTGCTGGCGCCGGCTGTCTACCTGCCCGGTTATCCCGGCGAGCCCGCCGACTGCCCGGCTGCCACGGTGGTGGTGCACGGCTGGCGCGACGACATCGTGCCGCCGGCCAACGCCATCCGGTTCGCCGAATCCCGAGGCTGTGCGCTGCATCTGCTGGATGACGGCCATCGCCTGGTGGACAGTCTCGACTTCATCGGCCGGCAGTTCAGCGAACTGCTGCGCTCGCTGGGATGATCGGGGCCTGCAGCGCGCGGACGCACTCGGCCACCAGACCCGGCCCGCGATAGATCAGCCCGGTATACATCTGCACCAGACTCGCCCCCGCCGCGATCTTGGCGCGCGCGGTCTCGCCGCTGTCGATCCCGCCCACGCCGATGATCGGCATCTCTCCGGCCAGCGCATCGGCCAATCCGGCGATCACCTGATTGGCCAGGGGCGCCAGCGGCGCGCCGCTCAGGCCACCCTGCTGTTCGGCCAGCGGATGTCCGCGGAGGCCGGGCCGGCTGATGGTGGTGTTGGTCGCAATCACCGCGTCCACCGCCGCTCGCCGGAAGCTGTCCGCCATGGTCTGCAACGCGGCAGCGTCCAGATCCGGCGCCACCTTGACCGCCAGCGGCACGTATCGCCCGTGCTGATCCGCCAGCCGCTGCTGCGCAGCCTTCAGATCGGCCAGCAATGCATCCAGCACCGCGCCTGCCTGCAGCTCGCGCAAACCTCGGGTGTTCGGCGAGGAAATATTGACCGTGACGTAATCGGCCTGCGGATAGACCCGCTCGAGCGCCCACAGATAGTCGTCGGCCGCCTGCGCCAGCGCCGTGGTGGCGTTCTTGCCGATATTGATGCCGAGAATGCCGCGATAGCATCGTCCGGAAAGCCGTTCGATCAGCGCCTCGACGCCGTCGTTGTTGAAACCCAGGCGGTTGATCAGGGCCCCGGCCTCGGGCACGCGGAACACCCGCGGCCGCGGATTGCCGGGCTGCGGGCGCGGGGTCACCGTGCCGATCTCCAGAAAGCCGAAGCCCAGTGCTCCCAGTCCGTCGACGCAGCGGCCGTCCTTGTCCAGGCCGGCCGCCAGTCCCACCGGATTGGGAAAATCCAGTCCCATCACCCGGCGTGGTGACGACGGGACGCGGGCGCCGAACAACAGGGCATTGACCGAGGCGGTGCGCGCCAGACCCGTCAGCGTCAGGGCATGGGCTTTTTCGGGATCGAGCGCGAACAGCGCGCGGCGGGCCAGTCGATACATACGCGCATTATGCCCGACGCCCGCGACCCATTCGGATGACAGCGGCCACCCGTCGGTTTAACATCCACGTGAAACCAGACGCGGGAGAACCAACAATGCGTATCGATGCCATTCTCATGGTGCTCGGCGTGGCAGTGATGGCCGCCGGCACCTTCTTCGTGCTGGAAACCACGGTCGAGACTCCGGGCCCGCAGCTGTCGCCGGTAACGCCCCAGGAGCCGCCGGTGGTCGAGGAAAGCGAGGCCTAGGCACGACACGGCCGGGCCCTTTGCCTCGGCCGGCCTGTCGACCCGTTCGACGAAATCGGGTAAACGCCCGCGCCTCCCGTTTCAGACCCGGCTCATGACCACGGCCGTGCGCGGTCTTGAAGCCGCGTTCTTTGAACCCGTTCCATGACGCATACGCTCAGCGACAACCGCGAACACCGCTTCTGCGTCGCCCCGATGATGCAGTGGACCGATCGCCATTGCCGGGTGTTTCACCGGCAGCTGACGCGGCACGCACGGCTGTATACCGAGATGGTGACGACCAGCGCCATCCGGCACGGCGACCGCGACCGGCTCCTGGCATTCGATCCGGTGGAACACCCGGTGGCGCTGCAGGTAGGCGGATGTGACCCGGCAGACATGGCGATGGCGGCGTGCGCCGCTGCCGACTACGGCTATGCCGAGATCAACATCAACGTGGGCTGCCCATCGGACCGCGTTCAGAATGGCGCATTCGGCGCCTGCCTGATGGCCGAACCGGCCCGGGTGGCCGATTGCGTGTCGGCCATGCGGGCAGCCGCCCCGCTGCCGGTGACGGTGAAGACCCGCATCGGCATCGATCACCAGGACGACTATGCGTTTCTGCATGCGTTTGCCACGCAGGTGGCGAATGCCGGCTGCGAGACACTGATCGTGCATGCCCGCAAGGCCTGGCTCTCCGGGCTGTCGCCCAAGGCCAACCGCGAGGTGCCGTCACTGGACTACGAACGGGTGTACCGCCTCAAGCGCGATTTCCCGGCCCTGCGCGTGGTGCTCAACGGCGGCATCGAAACTCTCGACCAGGCCAGGCAGGCCCTGACCCGGGTGGACGGGGTGATGATCGGCCGGGCCGCCTACCAGCGCCCGTGGCTGCTGGCCGGCGTTGACCGGCAGATGTTCGGTCAAGCCGACGAGCCAATCACCCGTCACGACGCCATCCGGGCACTGTTGCCCTACGTCGAGCACGCCATGCATGATGGCGCCCAACTCAAGCACATCACCCGCCATCTGCTGGGGCTTTTCCATGGCTGTCCGGGGGGACGGCGCTGGCGACGGATGCTGAGTGAACAGGCCCATCGTCCCGGCGCCGGCATCGAAATTCTGCTGGCCGCGCTGGCCGAGGTCCCCGAACAATCCACCGCGGAGGTCGCCTGATGCGCACCCTGTCCCGGCTCGGTGCCGGCCTGCTGGCCGTCGTCGTGTCCCTGTCCACCCATGCCCAGGAGACCAATCCGATGGTCCGAATGGATACCAGCCTCGGCGAGATCCGCATCGAGATGTTCGCCGACCAGGCCCCCAAAACCGTCGACAACTTCCTGACCTACGTGCGCGACGGTTTCTACGACGGCACCATCTTTCACCGGGTGATTCCCGGCTTCGTGATCCAGGGTGGCGGCTTTACCGAGGATTTCGACCGCAAGTCCACCCGGGACCCGATCCGCAACGAGGCGGATAACGGCCTGGATAACGAACGCGGAACCCTGTCGATGGCACGTACCAGCGATCCAAATTCCGCCACCTCCCAGTTCTTCGTCAACCTCAGCGACAACAAGCCGCTGGACCAGGGCCCCGGCAATGCCGGCTATGCCGTGTTCGGGCGCGTGGTTGCCGGCATGGAAGTGATCGACAAGATCGCCGCCCTGCCCACCGGCGCCGCCGGCCCGTTCCGCCAGGACGCCCCGCAGGAAACCGCGTTGATCGAATCGGCGGAAGTCATCGAGCCCTGACGCGGATACCGGCAGCGTGGCGCTGCATTTCATTGCCGACCTGCATCTGGAGCCCCGGCGACCAGTGCTGACCGGCGTCATGCAGCGCTACCTCGCCGGCCCCGCCCGCGCGGCCGAAGCGCTCTACATCCTCGGCGACCTGTTCGAGTACTGGGTGGGCGACGACGGCGGGCTGCGCACCCACGCGGACACCGTGGCCGGCATCCGCCGGCTGGCCGATCAGGGCGTACCGGTTTACTTCATGCGCGGCAATCGGGACTTCGCGGTGGGCAACGCGTTCGCGGACGCCGCCGGACTCACCCTGCTCGAGGATCCGGCCACCCTGGACTTTGACGGCCGTCGGGTGGTGCTGTCGCACGGGGACCGCCTGTGCACCGACGACCTCGCCCACCAGCGTTTCCGCGCCCGCTATACCGACCCCGACTGGCTCGACCGGATGCTGGCCCTACCCCTGTGGCAGCGACAGTGGATCGCCCGCTATGCACGCTGGCGCAGCCGCCTGCGCGGCCGCCGCAGCAATCCGGAGATAATGGACGTCAACCGGCAAACAGTGCGGGCCTTCATGGCCGAACGGGAAACCCGGTTACTGATCCACGGCCACACCCACCGCCCCGCCGATCATGAGCTCACGGTCGACGGCGAAAACGCTCATCGGCTGGTGCTGGCCGACTGGCGACAGGATCATGGTGAGGTGCTTACGCTGGACAACTCGGGATGGGAGCGCCATCCCCTGATATAGCCGCTAAGCGGACGAGTTTCGCTCTTGGAGATACTCGAGCTCGGACTCGGCAAACCCGGCCCGCCGCCGGTCCGGGAAGTTATACGGGCCGGGCGGCCCGCCGTTCATGTAGGTCTCGAGCAGGTGCGGAAACAGCGTGTCCGGATCCTCGCCGCGCTGCTCGCAGCAATACCGAAACCAGCGGGTGCCGATGGCCACGTGCGGCACCTCCTCTTCCAGGATGATTTCCAGGATGGCCACCGTTTCCCGGTCGCCGGCGCCGGTGAGGCGCTTGATCATCCCGGGCGTGACATCCAGCCCACGGGCCTCCAGCACACGCGGGACCAGCGCCATGCGCACCAGTACGTCGTGCGCCGTTTTTACTGCGGCTTCCCACAATCCGTTGTGGGCGTCGAAATCGCCGTAGGCGAATCCGAGCTCGCCCAGCCGTTCGCTCAGCAAGCGAAAGTGCCGCGTCTCGTCCGCGGCAACCCGCAGCCAGTCGCGGTAGAAGTCGGCCGGCATGCCGGTGAAACGCCAGGCGGCGTCCAGCCCCAGATTGATGGCATTGAACTCGATATGGGCGATGGCATGAACCAGCGCGGCGCGGCTCTCGACCGTCCCCAGGCCGCGCCGCGGCAGCTTCGCCGGGTGCACCAGCTGCGGCCGCGACGGCCGGCCGGGCATGGCGATGACCGGCGATTCGCCGGTCTCGCCTGCCAGCACACCGGCATCCCCGACAGCCAGTTCGTCGACCCGGCGGCACTTGTCCACCGGATCGTCGGCCATCAGAGCCGAATGGATGTCATCGCGCGTCAAAGGGCTGCCAGCCCTGGCTCGAGATCGGCAATGATGTCCTCGACATTCTCCAGGCCGGCCGAAATCCGCACCAGTCCGTCGCCGATGCCGGCGCGGGCGCGTTCCTCGGCGGAAATCCGCGAATGCGTGGTGCTGGCCGGATGCACGATGGTGGTCCGGGTGTCGCCAAGATTGGCGGTGATCGACAGCATGCGGGTGCCGTTGATCACCTGCCAGACCCCGGCCCGGCCGCCGGCCACCTCGAATGCCACAATACCCCCGAAGCCGGTCTGCTGACGGCTCGCCAGTTCGTGCTGGGGATGCGACGCCAGCCCGGGGTAATGCACCCGTGTGATGCCCGGTTGTGCCTCCAGCCAGGTCGCCAGCGTATGGGCGTTCTCGCTGTGGGCACGCATGCGCACTTCCAGGGTTTCCAGCGCCTTGTGGAAAATCCAGGCATTGAACGGGCTCATCGCCGGCCCGGCCGTGCGCAGGAAACCAAACACCTTCTCGCCCACGGTCTCGGCGTCCCCGATCACCGCGCCGCCCAGCGCCCGGCCCTGGCCGTCCAGGAACTTGGTGGCGGAATGAATGACGATATCGGCGCCGAAATCGAACGGTTTCTGCAGCGCCGGGGTGCAGAAGCAGTTGTCGACCACCAGCCAGCAGTCGTGCTCACGGGCGACCTGCGCCAGCGCGGCGATATCCACCACCTCGGTGAGCGGATTCGACGGGGTCTCCACGAACAGCATCCGCGTGTCGGGCGTAACCGCATCGCACCAGGCGTCGACATCCGTGGTCGCCACGTAACTGGTGCGGATGCCCAGCTTGCCCAGGTAGTTGTTGAACAGGCTGATGGTGGAGCCGAACAGGGTGTTGGCAGCCACGATATGATCGCCCTGCTCCAGCAGCCCGAGGCAGGTGGACAGGATCGCGGACATGCCCGACGACGTGGCCACGCAGCACTCGCCGCCTTCCATCGCCGCCAGCCGTTCGCCGAAGGCGCGGACGGTGGGATTGGTGAAGCGTGAGTAGATGTTGCCGGGCTCGTCGCCGGCGAAGCGGGCCGCGGCCTGGTCGGCCGAATCGAACACGAAACTGGACGTGGCGAAGATGGGTTCGCTGTGCTCGCCTTCGGGCGTGCGGCTGCGGCCGGCCCGCACGCCGCGGGTGGCGGTGCCCCAGGTGGGTTGGTCGTTCTCATTCATTTCGATCACCCGTTACAACACGATAAGACATTGTTTGCGGGCACAAAAAAACCCGCGTGCGAAGCGGGTCATGCCCGATTTAGCAGTATTTATTACGCGCCCGCAAGCTGGTCACAAATCGGCGCACTTCGCAGCTAAAGACTAGCCCTGCCCCGGCAGCCGGGTCAAGTTGATGCGGGTCGGGTTCAGCGCGCGTTATGCAGTTCGATCACCGCGCCCGGGGCGCTGCGGCGCTGCTCCTTGGCCGAATCGGAGCGGAACAGCTCCAGTTGCGACAGGTAGTCATCGTTGATATCGGCGGTGACGTAATCGCCGGTGAATACCGAATCCTCGAACCGCTGGATATGCGGATTGCCCTTCTGCACCGCCCGTCGCAGGTCGTCCATGTCCTGGTAGATCAGACGGTCGGCGCCGATGATGCGGCAGATTTCGTCCTCGTCGTAGCCATGCGCCACCAGTTCGCTGGCCGACGGCATATCGATGCCGTAGACGTTGGGGTAGCGAACCGGCGGGGCGGCGGAGGCAAAGTACACCTTGTTGGCACCCGCCTCGCGGGCCATCTGGATGATCTGCTGCGAGGTGGTGCCGCGTACGATGGAGTCGTCCACCAGCAGCACGTTCTTGCCGGCGAACTCCAGGTCGATGGGGTTGAGCTTCTGGCGCACGGATTTCTTGCGCTGCTGCTGCCCCGGCATGATGAAGGTGCGGCCGATGTAGCGATTCTTGATGAAGCCCTCGCGGTACTTCACGTCCAGCTGGGCCGCCAGTTCCACCGCCGCCGTGCGTGAGGTCGAGGGTATCGGGATCACCACATCGATATCGTGGTCAGCCCATTCCCGCTTTATCTTGTCGGCCAGGTAGGTGCCCATGCGCAGCCGCGACTTGTACACGTAAACATTGTCGATAACCGAGTCCGGCCGCGCCAGATAGACGTATTCGAAGATACAGGGCGACACCACCGGCTTTTCCGCGCACTGGCGTACATGAAGCTGGCCGTCGAGCGTGATCACCACCGCCTCGCCCGGCTGGATGTCACCAATCAGTTCGAACCCCAGCGCATCAAGCGCGACACTTTCCGAGGCCACCATGTAATCGGTACCCGCCGGCCCGGTACGCTTGCCGTAGACCACCGGCCGGATGCCGTTCGGATCACGGAATGCCACCAGCCCGTAGCCGGTGATCATGGCCACCGCCGCATAGGCCCCGCGACAGCGGCGATGCAGGGCTGCCACCGACTCGAACACATCGTTTTCGTTGAGCGTCAGCCCACCGCGCAGCATCAGCTCGTGGGCGAACGCATTGAGCAGGATTTCGCTATCCGAATCGGTATTCAGATGGCGGCGATCGGCGCGGAACAATGCCTCGCTGAGCTCGCCGGCATTGGTAAGATTGCCATTGTGCGACAGGCAAATGCCGTAGGGCGTGTTCACGTAGAACGGCTGGGCCTCGGCCGAGGATTCCACCCCCGCCGTGGGATAGCGCACATGCCCGACCCCAGCGTTGCCCTGAAGGCGCACCATGTGCTCGGTACGGAAGACATCCCGCACCAGTCCATTGTCCTTGCGCAGGTGCAGACGCCCATCCTGCGTGGTGATGATGCCGGCGGCGTCCTGCCCGCGGTGCTGCAGGACGGTCAGTGCATCGTAGATGTCCTGATTGACCGGCCCCTGGGCGACCATTCCGGCAATTCCACACATGGTCAGGCGTTGTCTCCCGTATCGTTGGTTGGCGCCGTGTCAGTAGGCACCGGCGGGTCGAAGCGGATTTCCGAGGCCAGTTCTTCCGGCAGCCAGTCCCGCAGCCAGACGGCGCCCCGCTCCAGATGCCCGACGAACAGCGACTGATCCCACCAGTCGTCCCGGGGCACCGGCGTGAGCCCGGCAATGAGCACCAGCAACACCAGCAGCGCGGCCCCGCGCAGCACCCCGAACAGGCCGCCCAGGCCGCGATCGGTGCCGGCAAACCCGGTACGGTCGACCAGCCCGGCCATCAGGTGATTGAATACCGCCCCGATGATGAGCACGGCGATGAACAGCACGCCAAAGGCCACGGCCAGACGCGCGGAGCCCACGGAAATCCAGCCTTCAAGCATGCCGGCGGCCGGCGTGGCGAAGCGGAATGCCAGCCAGAAGGCCACGATCCACGTGGCCAGGCCAATCGCCTCGCGAAAGAAGCCACGGAAGAACCCGACCATGGCCGAAACGGCGATCACGGCCAGAATCGCGTAGTCGATCCAGATCACCGGCGGCTATCGCTGCGAGGGCGTCATGACGCGGATGTTACCAGACCGGAGACGCAGCCGGCCTATTCGGCCGACTGCACCTGCGGCTGGTGTCCCGCCCCGCGCAGCTTGACCGCGGCGTGCTCGGCCTCGGCCTCGCTGCCAAACGGACCGACCCGCACCCGGTAGAACGTACGCTCACCCACCGTGGCCGGCTGGTAGAACGCCGGAAAGTCGGGATTCAGTTCCGCCGCCAGGCTGCGCGCATTGGCCTCGTCGCCGAAGCTGCCGACCTGGACAACCCAGTCTCCCGCGGGTGTCTGCTCGCGACGCAGGCTGGTTGCGGCCGGCGGCGCCTCGGCGGGCTCGCTTTCGGGCTCGGGCTCGGGCTCGGGCTCGGGTTCGGGTTCTGGCTCGGGTTCTGGCTCTGGCTCGGGTTCCGGCTCGGGTGCCGGTTGCGGCTCGGGCTCGGGTGCGTTGGGCGTTTCCTGCTTCGGTTGCGATGCCGGCGGCTCTGTCTCGCCAGACTGGTCCCGGGCAGGCACGGGCTGCGACACCTGCGCCGGCGGCGTGTCCGTCTGTTCCGTTCCAGACGAAGTGCCCTTCGCCGGAGCCGTCTCATCCTCGTCCACCGGTACGGCTTCGCCGGACGGGCGAATCTCGAACACCCGCACCTCTTCACCCTCGCCCGGGCCGTCGGGCTGGGCCAGCCAGACCAGCGTCGCCGGAATCAGCACCCCGATGCCCAGCAGCACGGCCGCGCCCAGCAGGCGCAGTTTGGTCACGTCTTCCACGGGCTATCCTCCAACAGAGTCATGACCTCGCCCACGGTATAGAACGACCCGCAGACCAGGATGCGATCGCCGGGCTCGGCCCGGCCGCGGGCGGCGGCGAATGCCGACCCGATATCCTCGTAGGCCGAAGCCGATCCCGGCAATTGCGCCGAAAGTGCCTCTCCATCCAGGCCTCGCGGTCCGCTCAGACTGCCGGCGAACCAGGCCGTCACGACATCGGCCAGGTGGGTGGTCGCGCCCGCGATCGGCTTGTTCGCGAGCATGCCGATGACCGCCAGCGTCCGCCCGGGGACCGGGTGCTTCGCCAGCCACTCGCGCAATACCGCCATGGCCTCGGCGTTGTGACCCACGTCCAGCACCAGGTCCACGGCCCCTGCCAGGCGCTGGCGGCGCCCCGGCACCGCGAACCCGGCAAGCCGGGCATCGATGACGGATGCATCCAGTGGATAGCCGGCGGCGCGAAGCGTGGCCAGAGCCGCTGCCAGGTTATCGGGCAGCAGGCCCGGAACCGGTTGCAGCGCGAATTCGGCCCCGGTCCAGTCATGCCAGTGCCAGTGTTGCGCCCCGGCCACCAGGTCGTAATCGATCCCGATCCGGCGCAGCAGCGCGCCAGTCTTCGAGGCGGCCGCGGCGATGCTGGCCGGGGGATCGCGGTCGGCACAGACGGCGGGTCGATCGGCACGGAAAATCCCGGCCTTCTCGCGACCAATGGCCTCGCGGTTATCGCCGAGCCAGTCGACATGATCGAGGCCGATACTGGTGATCACCGAGGCCGTCGCATCGAAGGCGTTGACCGCGTCCAGCCGCCCGCCCATGCCGACTTCGAGCACTACCTGATCGACGCCGGCCTGTGCGAAGCAGTGCATGGCCGTGAGCGTGCCGAATTCGAAATAGGTCAGCGGAACCTCGCCACGGGCCTCGGCCACGGCCCGGAATGCGGCGACCAGCCCGGCATCGTCGACCGGTTCGCCGTCGATGCGGATGCGCTCGTTGTAACGAACCAAGTGCGGCGAGGTGTACACACCGGTGCGGCCGGCCAGCAGCCGTTCCAGTACCAGCGCGCAACTGCCCTTGCCGTTGGTACCGCCCACCGCCAGGATCGGGGCCGGGAACGGCTGCAACCCCATGCGGCCGCCGACTTCGACCACGCGGGCCAGATCGAGATCGATTTCCCGGGGGTGAAGCGTTTCCTGCCAGCGCAGCCAGTCGTCGACGGTAACCGGGGTCGGCGACAGCACCGCGCTCATTGAATGTCGGCGGCGCGGGCTTTCTGGTGGGTCATCATCGCCAGCAGGTTGTGCACGCGATCACGCAACTCGCGGCGGTCCACGATCATGTCGATCGCACCGTGCTCCAGCAGGAATTCGCTGCGCTGGAAGCCCTCCGGCAGCGTCTGCTGCACCGTCTGCTCGATCACGCGTGGGCCGGCAAACCCGATCAGGGCGCCCGGCTCGGCCATGTTGATGTCGCCCAGCATCGAGAAACTGGCGGCAACACCACCCATGGTGGGATGCGTGAGCACCGACACGAACGGCTGCCCGGCGGCGCTCAGGCGGCCGAGGGCCGAACTGGTCTTGGCCATCTGCAGCAACGAGAACAGACCTTCCTGCATGCGTGCGCCGCCGCTGGCGGAGAAGCAGACCAGCGGGCGCTTGCGTTCCGCGGCATGCAGCGCGGCGCGGGCGAACTTCTCGCCCACCACACTTCCCATCGACCCGCCCATGAAACGGAAGTCCATGGCGCCGGCAACAATGGCCAGCCCCTTGACCGCTCCGTCCATGACGATGATCGCCTCGCGTTCCTCGGTATCACGCTGGGCCTGCTGCAGGCGTTCGCGATACTTGCGATTGTCGCGGAACTTGAGCGGGTCGCGCGGTTCGATGCTGCCGAACAGCTCCTCGCGCGGCTCGTGGTCGAGAAACGTGTCCAGCCGCTGGCGGCCGGTGAGCACCTGGTGTGCGCCGCACTTGGGACAGACCTGGATGGTGCGCTCCATCTCCGCGCGGTAGAGCACCGCACCGCAGTCGTCGCACTTGGTCCAGACGCCCTCGGGGACGTTCTTCTTGCCCTCGGCGTCGCGATTCATCTGCGAAGGCATGATCTTCTCGAGCCAACTCATGCGCTTGCTCCGACCGCGGCAGTGGTTTCATCCATGGCCCGACGCATGGCCGCGAGCGTGGCCGGCACCTCGGTGCAGAGGCGATCGCGATCCGCGCCGATTTCGCCGATCTGGCCAACCAGGGCGCTGCCCACAACCACCCCGTCCGCCACCCGCGCCACGGCGGCCGCGGCGTCCGGGGTACTGATACCGAAACCCACGGCCAGGGGCTGGTCCGTATGACGGCGAATCATCGCCAGCCGGTCGTCCAGCGCCGCCACGTCCAGTGACGCCGCACCGGTTACGCCCTTGAGCGACACGTAGTAAAGAAAGCCACTGGCGTGTTCCGCGACCCGAGCCAGCCGCGACTCGATGGTGGTGGGTGCCACCAGACAGACCGTATCCAGCCCGGCCGCGGTGAACAGCGGCGCCACATCGCCGGCCTCGTCGGCGCCCAGATCGACCGCGAGAACACCGTCCACGCCCGCCTCGGCGGCCGTACTGGCGAACCGCTCGATGCCCATCGACTCCAGCGGGTTGAGATACCCCATCAGCACGATCGGGGTGTCGGCATCATCGCGGCGGAATGTCCGGACCATGTCGATCACATCGTGCAGGCTCGTGCCGCCGGCCAGCGCCCGCTCGCAGGCGGCCTGGATGACCGGCCCATCGGCCATCGGGTCGGAAAACGGCACACCCAGTTCCAGGATGTCCGCCCCGGCCCCGACCAGCCCGTGCAGCAGCGCCACGGTGCTGTCCGCATCCGGGTCGCCGGCGGTTATATACGGAATCAGCGCGGTGCGGCCGGCGGCGGCCAGGGCCTCGAAGCGGTGACGGATCCGGCTCAAAGTTCGGCTCCGTCGAATTCGGCCACCGTGGCCACGTCCTTGTCGCCGCGGCCGGACAGGTTGATCAGCACATGCTGATCGGTATCCATGTCCGCAGCCAGCTGCATCGCATAGGCCACGGCGTGCGCGGTTTCCAGTGCCGGCATGATGCCTTCAACGCGGGTCAGTTCGTGGAAGGCGGCCAGGGCCTCGCGATCGGTGACGCTGCCGTAGTGGGCGCGGCCGATATCCTTGAGCCAGGAGTGCTCGGGTCCGACGCCGGGATAGTCCAGCCCGGCGGAGATCGAGTGGGTGGCCGAAATCTGGCCGTTGTCGTCCTGCATCAGGTAGGTGCGATTGCCGTGCAGCACGCCGCTGCGCCCGCCGGTCAGCGGCGCCGCGTGGCGGCCGGTTTCGATGCCGTCGCCGCCGGCTTCCACCCCGTGCAGCGCCACCTGTTCATCGTCCAGGAACGGATGAAACAGACCGATGGCATTGGAGCCGCCGCCCACACAGGCCACCAGGGCGTCCGGCAGCCGGCCGATGCGTTCCTGCATCTGCCCGCGTGCCTCGCGACCGATCACGGACTGGAAATCCCGCACCATCGCCGGATAGGGATGGGGACCGGCCACGGTACCGATGATGTAGAAGGTGTCATCCACGTTGGTGACCCAGTCACGCAGGGCCTCGTTCATGGCGTCCTTGAGGGTACGGGAGCCGGATTCCACCGGCCGCACCTCGGCCCCGAGCAGCTTCATGCGGTAGACATTCGGCGCCTGGCGGCGCACATCCTCGCTGCCCATGTAGACCACGCACTGCATGCCCAGCCGGGCGGCCACGGTGGCGCTGGCCACCCCGTGCTGACCGGCGCCGGTTTCGGCAATCACCCGGCGCTTGCCCATGCGGGCGGCCAGCAGGCCCTGTCCGATGGTATTGTTCACCTTGTGGGCGCCGGTGTGGTTGAGATCTTCGCGCTTGAACCACAGCTGGGCGCCGCCGACCTTCCGGGACAGCCGTTCCGCGTGGTACACCGGCGAGGGCCGGCCCACATAATGCTGCAGGTCGGCATCCAGTTCGGCCTGGAATTCGGGATCGTTGCGCAGCCGGTCATAGGCTTCGCGCAGTTCCTCGAGCGGCGCCATCAGCGTTTCGGCAACGAAGCGCCCACCATAGGGCCCGAAATGGCCCCGGGCGTCGGGCATGTCACGCCAAGCGTGAAGATTGGACAGATCAGTCGCGGTCGACACGGTAAATCGCCTCGATGAATTGCTGCATGAGTTGATGATCCTTGATGCCGGGCGCGATCTCGACGCCGCTGCTCACATCGACACCATAGGGTCGCATATCCCGCACTGCCGCACCGACATTGTCCGGCTGCAGCCCGCCGGCCGCAATCACCGCCGGGCCATTCGGCAACACGCCCCGCTGCCAGTCGAAGGTTTCGCCGCGACCGCCGGCCTCGCCGGCCCGGTGACTGTCCAGCAGCAGCGCCGCAGCATCGGGGAAACGCGCGGCCCATTCCGCCGGATCGGCGTCGCCGCCCATCGGCACCGCGCGGATATACGATACCCCGAAGGCCTGGCAGAACTCCGGCGCTTCATTGCCGTGAAACTGCAGGATGTCCGGGCGCAGCGCATCGACCACGGTCTGCACGGAAGCCGCTGCCGCATCCAGGAACAGCGCGGTAACCGCCACGAACGGCGGCAAGGCCCGGCAGACCTCGCGAGCCTGCTCGATGGTGACGAAACGGGGGCTCTGATCGTAGAACACCAGACCGATCGCGTCGGCGCCGGCCATGGCGGCGGCCCGGGCATCCTCGGCGCGGGTGATCCCGCAGATCTTCACGCGCGTTCGCACAGCCACTCCCTCGGTGATCGCGCCGGCCGGGGTTGCCGACGTAAGCGACAGTTTACCAGCCGCCGCCCCCGGCGATCAGCGCCGATTCCGCCGGCGCTTCCGGCAGACTGAAGCGGGCCGGATAGCCCACCGCGCACAGATAAAGACCGTCGGCCGGCGCGGTCGGCCCTGCCACCGTGCGGTCCCGCCCGGCCAGCAGCCGCGCCGGCCAGCCGGCATCCCGCTGGCCGCGCCCCACCTGGATCAGCGTTCCCGCCAGGTTGCGCACCATGTGGTGAAGAAACGCATTGGCTCGCACCTCGATCACGATCAACCCCTGACGGCGCTCGATGCGCAGCTGTTCGAGACGTCGCCATGGTGTGCGGGACTGACAGCCCGCGGCGCGAAACGCGCTGAAATCATGCTCACCGAGCAACGGCTGCGCGGCGGCGTGCATGACATCCGCATTCAGGCGATAACGGCTATGGGTGACGCGCCCCGCGGTCAGGGCATCCCGAGCGGGATGATCGAACAGCAGATAGCGATAGGCGCGCCACTCGGCGGCGTAACGGGCATGGAAGTCGTCGGGGACCGGCCGTGCCCAGCGCAGGCTGATATCCGCCGGCAGGCGGGTGTTGCCACCGAACACCCAGGCCCGCGGCGGCCGCGGTGACGGTACATCGAAATGCACCACCTGCCCCGCCGCGTGCACCCCGGCATCGGTGCGTCCGGCGCAGACTACCCGCACCGGCGCATCCGCGACCCGACTCAGGGCGGACTCGACCCGCACCTGCACCGAGTCGGCATGGGGCTGCGCCTGCCAGCCTGCATAAGCGCTGCCCAGATACTGGATGCAGGCGGCGTAGCGCGGCATGCCAGGGAGGTCGCCGGGGCCTACAGACGCTTAAGCAGGTCTTCAGCCTCGCGGCGCTGATCGGCCGTGCCCTGGTCGCGCACCTCTTCCAGCAACGAGCCAGCCATGTCGGGTTCGCCCATGTCGAGATAGGCCCGGGCCAGGTCCAGCTGGATTGCCAGGTCCTCGCCACCGGCATCACCGGCCGGCGTATCTAGCGCCATGTCATCGTCGATCGGGCCGGTGGCGTCATCGGGCGACGCCGCCGTGCCGCCGGTATCGGGCATGACCGCTGCCGGGGGTACGGCTTCCGGCGCTGACGCCGTCCCGAATGGATCGTCGGCGCTGGCGTCGTCAGGAGTTTCTCCGGCCGGCGCCCGCTCCATGGTGTCTTCCGGCGATGAATCCGCACCAGTGTCTTCCTCGACACCCTGCCCGGCCGCCAGCGGCGCATCCAGATCGAATTCGTCGTCCAGCTGGAACGGGTCTTCGTCCGGAGCGGTTTCCGGCTCAAACGCCGTGACATCCGGCTGGTCCGCCGTCGCGTCGTCGGTCGAGGAATCGGGCCATGCCGGCTCGTCGGTCAGCGACAGGCCTTCATTGCTGGGCCATGCCGGCGCGTCATCGCCATCCAGCGTCCCGGGCTCACCGGCCGATGCCGGCGCGGGCGTCGGGCGCCAGTCCTCGTCCAGATCAAGGTCCAGGGCGGCCGATTCGTCCGTGACCGGCTCATGCGACTCCGCGTGGTCAGCCGCCGGGCGTTCCTCGGCGGGATCCGGCACATCGAACGGCATTCCATCGTCATCGGCGGTTGACGGTGAGTCGGTCAAAGTGTCGACGCCATCATCCAGCATGTCGCCATCCCCGGACACCGGAACATCCGGATCGCTCTCGGCGAAGGGATCGGTAAAGTCCTCGAAGCCGCCCTCGGCGGCTTCCGGAGGCTGGCGTTCGGTAGCCCCGGTCTCGCCCAGCCAGCCATCGCTGCTGCCCGCATCGGTTTGTCCGGATTCGTCGACAGACAGATCGCCGATATCGAACGCCAACGAGTCCGACAACGAAGCATCATCGCCAGCCGCGGGCTCAACGGTGCTGCCCGAGTCGAGTTCGAAATCGAACTGGTCGGGATCGAGATCGATGTCGGCATTCGTCGCCGGCGCGGATTCAGACTCACGGGGCGGGGTTTCAGCCGCCGGCCCGGGGGCGTTGCCCGCGTCGAACGACGCCAGCATGGCCTCGAATTCCTCGTCGGTCGAGGGGGTCAGATCGTCGTCAAGCCCGTCATCCGCCTCGGTTGTTCCCGGGGCCGCCGCTGCGGCAGGCGTGAGCCATGAGTGCGGCGCGTCGGCAGGCTCGGACAGGCCGTCTGCCGGCTCGCCGGCCACCCGGGTATTGGCGGCGAAATCGGTCTCGGGGGATGCCGCGTCCAGCCGTGAAGCGGGCAGCGGCACATCGGCGAACGAATCCTCGTCCGGGGCCAGTTCTCGGCCCATCGCCGCGGTTTCGCGCCAGCGCTCTTCGTCCGGGTCAGGATGGGGGAATATGTTGCGCGCATCGGCAACGAACGCGTCCCGTTCACCAGCGGCATGCAGCACTGCCAGCGTGCGGTCCTGCAGCCGCGGATCATCGGGATGATGCTCGCGGCCCATGGCCAGCACCGACAGGGCCTCGTCGTAGAGTTCGTTCTCCTCGTGGAAGCGGGCATCGGCCAGTACTTCCTCGACATCGGGCGCGGGCTCCGGGGCCGGCTCGGGTGCGGTTGCTGCCGCGGCGGTGGCAGCCGCCGCCGGCGTGGCCGCAGCGGTAACGTCGGGCGGCTCGTCCTGATCAAGGCCGCTGAAATCAGCCGGCATGGGCTTGTACTGCCGCCTGCGCAGATAGGCGAACAGAGCTACCACTAGCAGCAGACCGGCCAGTGCCAGCAGCAGCTGCCGCGCCGTGAACAGGTCGGCGGCCGAATCGGGCACCACCGATTCCACCGGGGTGATCGGCGCGCCGTTTTCAGATGCGGCGTCGGATGCCGGATTTCCGGCATCCCCGGCCCCGGCATTTCCGGCCGTCTTGTTTCCGGATTCGACATCCGCGGCCGTCGAGCCGGCCTCAGCGTCGCTATTCGTTTCGCCGTCCGCCACCACCTCATCGTCGCCGTCAGCGGCCGATGATGCCGCGTCGTCCGTGGATTCATCGGTGCCGTCGGCCAGGCCCGCCACCATCTCGTCGTCGACGGGTTCGTCCACGGCATCGCCGTTGCCCGCATCAGTAGCCGGTGTGTTCCCGGCGTCGGCATCGTCGCCAGCCACCGCGGCCATCTGGTCGTCGGAATCCTCGTTGGCGGCGTCATCCGCGCCCGGACTTTCATCGGCATCAGCGCCGTCGGCTACGGCGCTCTGAGCGCCTGCTGCCGGCTCGGAATCCTCAATGTCACCGGATTCCTCGTCGACGGTTGCGGCATCATCGTCGCCACGCGCCGGTTCGTCCGCTGCAGCCGCATTGTCGTCGGCGGTCGCGGCCAGGGCACCCAGTGCCTCACCGGTGTCGTCAGCACCGGACCCGCTCGACTCCGGTGTCGCCACTCGCGTGGCATTCGCGTCGTCACCCGCGGATTCCTCGGCAGCTTCCAGCCGCAGTTGGCCCGCGGCGCCATCGCCGGTATCCGGGCTACCGCCATCGGCCACGCGCGTCTGGCTCGAGGAACCGCCGAGCTGCTTGAACGCGCGGCGCTGCTCGGCCACCAGTTGCGTAGCCTCGCGGCGACTGATTGCGCGGATGTCCTCCAGGGAAGGAACGAACAGCGTGGCCCCCTCCAACATCAGATTCATGTTGCCGTCGAAGGCCTGCGGGTTGCTGCGGTAGAGCGCCACCAGCATCTGGTCCATGGTCACCGAACCCGCCGGGCGATTATCGCTGGCCAGGCTCCAGAGGGTCTGGTTGGGCTGGATCGGGCCGATGCGGCGCGGGCCGTCGGCCACCGACGCGGGCTTGCCCCCGCCGGGCTCCTCACGGTAGGCCGGTTCATCAGGCTCCGCCTCGGCGACCGGCTCGTCGTCCAATGGTTCCGTCGGGGCGGTATCGGCGCTGGTCTGCAGTTCGGGCCGGGATGCCGCTGCGGTGTCGAATTCCGCACCCGCCGGCACCGGGGGGGCAGCCTCTGTCGGCGGCGCCTGACCGGACGGTGCGGACGCCGGCGGATCGAGCAGGATGGTGTATTCGCGCAGTGCCCGGCGCCCGGACCAGTTGGCTTCCACCAGGAAGGTCAGGAAGGGCTCGCGGATGCTGCGGGTCGACCGCATGCGCACGCGCAACCCACCCTTCTCCGCGCTGTCGGAAAGAACCAGCTCGACCTCATCCAGAATGCCGACCCGCTCGATGCCGAAGCGCTCGAAGGTTGCCCGCGAGGCAACCCGCACCACGATGTCGTCCTGCTCCTCGGGCTTGACGCCGAGAAGCGGAAACGACGCACGCAGGGGCTGGTTGAGGGCCGATTCGACACGAATGTCACCGAACCCCAACGCATGCGCCGGGCCGACAACACCGACCAGCATGACCAGAACGGCCGCAATGGCCAGCTTGCATCTCATGAAAATCCGTGTCTCCCGCCTCGGCACGTGCCGACCGTTATACGTCAGCCATCCGGGTGCATCAATGCATGGCGCCGGGCCTGATGCGCGGCATCAGGCCTTTCCACCGTTATCGACCGGTTTCCGGCGGGCCACAGACATTTGCCTGTCCGGCCTGCCGGGTTCCCCCCTCAAAGATAGTCGCTGATCAGCCGTTCGGCGATCTGGATGCTGTTGAGCGCCGCTCCCTTGCGCACGTTGTCCGCCACCACCCAGAGGTCGAGGCCCCGTTCGTGCGAGATATCCTCGCGGATGCGGCTGACGAATACGGCGTCGTTGTTGGCTCCGTCGGTCACCGCGGTGGCGTAGCCACCGTCCTTGCGCTGGTCGATTACCTTTACGCCCGGCGCCTTGGACAGAATCTTCCGGGCCTGCTCGGCGGTGAGCTTGTCACGGGTTTCGATATGCACCGCCTCGGAATGGCCGAAGAATACCGGCACCCGTGCCGCGGTCGGGTTCACCTGGATATTGTCGTCCTCCAGGATCTTGCGGGTCTCCCACACCATCTTCATTTCTTCCTTGGTATAGCCGTTGTCCAGGAAGACGTCGATGTGGGGCAGCGCATTGAAGGCGATCTGCTTGGGGTAAGCCTTCGGCGGATCGATGTCCTGGCCGTTGAGCAGCTTCGCCGTCTGGTTGGCCAGTTCCTGGATGGCGGAGGCGCCGGACCCAGAAACCGCCTGGTAGGTGGCCACGTTAATGCGCTGGATGTAGGCGGCGTCATGCAACGGCTTCAGCGCCACGATCATCTGGATGGTGGAGCAGTTGGGATTGGCGATGATGCCGCGGGTGGTGTAACCAGCCAGCGCATGCGCGTTGACCTCGGGCACCACCAGCGGGATATCCGGTTCGCGTCGGAACTGCGACGTATTATCGATCACCACGCAGCCGGCCTCGGCAGCACGCGGCGCGTGGACCTCGGAGATTGATCCTCCGGCCGAGAACAGCCCGATCTGCACCTTGCTGAAATCGAACTCGGCGAGATTCTCGATACGGATCTTACGATTGCGGAACAAGATCTCCTTGCCCGCGGAACGCTCGCTGGCCAGCGGATAGAGATTGCGGACCGGGAATTTCCTCTGTTCCAGGATGCGGAGCATGGTCTCGCCGACGGCACCCGTGGCGCCCACAACGGCTACATCGAATTCTTTTGTCATGACGGGCAGTTGGCCTGCGTGGTTAAAGTGGAGTTACTGAAGCATGTCGATGACCGCACCGCCCATTTCGCCGGTACTGGCCACCTGCTTCTCATCGTCCATGATATCGCGGGTACGCAGTCCACGGTCCAGGGCGTCGCCCACCGCGTGCTCCACCCGCTCCGCCAGGTCCTGCCGGTGCAGGCTGTGGCGCAGCATCATCGCCACTGACAGGATGGTGGCCAGCGGATTCACCACGCCCTGGCCGGCAATATCCGGCGCGGAACCGTGTACCGGCTCGTACATGCCGCGGCCCGCCTCATCCAGCGCCGCCGAAGGCAGCATGCCTATGGAGCCCGTGAGCATGGCCGCGATGTCGGACAGGATGTCGCCGAACAGATTGCCGGTGACGATGGTGTCGAACTGCTTGGGCGCGCGCACCAGCTGCATGGCGGCATTGTCCACGTACATGTGGCTCAGTTCGACGTCCGGGTATTCCTGGCCGACCTCGTTGACCACATCGCGCCAGAGCTGCGAGACCTCCAGCACGTTGGCCTTGTCCACCGAGCAGAGCCGCTTGTTGCGGCGCCGGGCAATATCGAAGCCGACCCGGGCGATGCGTTCGATCTCGCCCTCGGTGTAGAGCATGGTGTTTACCGCCTGGCGCCGGCCGTGGGTATCCGTACGGGTGCTGCGCGGCTGACCGAAATAGATGCCGCCGGTGAGTTCGCGCACGATCATCAGATCCAGACCGGCCACCACCTCGTGGCGCAGGGTGGAGGCGTGGGCCAGCTGCGGATACAGCATTGCCGGACGCAGGTTGGCGAACAGGCCCAGTTCCGATCGCAGCTGCAGCAGCCCGCTTTCCGGGCGCAGCTCGCGCGGCAGCTCATCCCACTGGGCACCACCGACGGCGCCGAACAGCACCGCATCGGCCCCCCGGGCCTTTTCCAGGGTCTCGGCCGGCAGCGGCTCGCCGGTGGCCTCGTAGGCCGCGCCGCCGACCAGATCCTCCTCGAGTTCGACATCGAGGCCGTGATCCCGCTGTAACGCTTCCAGCACGCGTGTGGCTTCGCGGCAGATTTCCGGTCCGACACCATCGCCGGGCAGCACCAGTATTCTTGCAGTCATTGTTCGTCCTTGGTCGTAAAAGCTTCGTTGCCGCTCAAAGTTCGCGGAACAACCAGGGTTTGGCGTCGCGCCGGGCCTGTTCATAGCCGCGGATGGTCTCCGCATGCTTCAGGGTGAGGCCGATATCGTCCAGCCCTTCCAGCATGTTGTGGCGACGGTAGGCGTCGATCTCGAACGGGTACTCGACGCCGCCGGCCCGCACGGTCTGCGCCAACAGATCCACCCGAGCCATCGCGGGCGCGTCCCGGGCGGCCACCTCGAAAAGTGCATCCATGTTCTGGTGATCCAGAACAATCGGTAAAACGCCATTCTTGAAGCAATTGTTGAAGAATATATCGGCAAAGCTCGGGGCGATCACCACCCGGAAACCGGCATCCGACAGCGCCCACACCGCATGCTCGCGCGAGGAGCCGCAGCCGAAGTTGTCGCGTGCCAGCAGGATGCTGGCGTCGCGGTAGGCCGGCTGATTGAGCAGGAAATCCGTATTGGGCCGGCGTGTGGCCGGGTCCACGTCCAGCCCACCCGGATCCCGGTAACGCCAGTCATCGAACAGATGCGGCCCGAAACCGGTGCGCTTGATCGATTTCAGATACTGCTTGGGAATGATGGCGTCGGTGTCCACGTTGCCGCGATCCAGCGGCGCCATGATGCCTTCGTGTGTCGTGAATGCTTGCATGAGTCTCTATCCTGGCAGGATCAAACGGCGACGGTCGCAAACGGAAATGCTGACGCGGCTTCCGTTCAAATGTCTCGGACGTCCACAAAATGCCCCGCCACCGCCGCCGCAGCGGCCATCGCCGGGCTGACCAGATGGGTGCGACCACCCTGCCCCTGCCGACCCTCGAAGTTGCGATTCGAAGTCGAGGCGCAGCGCTCGCCCGGCGAAAGCTGGTCGGGGTTCATGCCCAGACACATCGAGCAGCCCGCATCACGCCATTCGAAACCGGCGTCGATGAACACCTGGTCCAGCCCCTCCTTTTCAGCCTGCAGCTTCACCAGGCCGGAACCGGGCACCACCATGGCCAGCTTGATGTTGTCCGCCACCCGGCGCCCCTTGAGCACGGCCGCGGCCGCGCGCAGATCCTCGATGCGTGCGTTGGTGCAGGAGCCCAGGAACACCTTGTCCAGCCGGATGTCGGTGATCGGCATGCCGGGCGCCAGATCCATGTAGGTCAGCGCATGTCGCCAGGATTCGGCCCGCGTGGCGTCATCGCAGGCCGCGGGATCGGGCACCGCGCCGTCCACCGGCACCACCATCTCCGGTGAGGTGCCCCAGGTAACCTGCGGACGGATCGCCGCGGCATCCAGTACCACGGTCTGATCGAACACCGCGTCCTCGTCGCTGGTCAGCGTGCGCCAGTAGGCCTCGGCCTCCGCCTGATGCTCGCCCTCGGGCGCATAGGTCCGGCCGCGCACATATTCGACGGTCTTGTCGTCCACCGCGATCATGCCGGCCCGGGCGCCGGCCTCGATCGACATGTTGCACAGGGTCATGCGGCCTTCCATCGACAGGTCTCGAATCGCCTGCCCGCCGTACTCCAGCACGTGGCCCGTGCCACCGGCGGTGCCGATCTTCCCGATGATGGCCAGCATTATGTCCTTGGCCGTCACGCCGGGACCGGCCTGACCGTCCACCCGGATGAGCATGGTCTTCGCCTTGGCCTGAATCAGCGTCTGTGTGGCCAGGGCGTGCTCGACCTCGGAGGTGCCGATGCCGAACGCCAGCGCGCCAAAGGCGCCGTGCGTGGAGGTATGGGAATCACCGCAGACGATGGTCATGCCCGGCTGGGTCGCCCCCTGCTCGGGGCCGATCACGTGGACGATGCCCTGGCGCGGGTCGTTCATCGCGAACAACCGGATGCCGAAATCCGCGCAGTTGGCCTGCAGCGCTTCCACCTGGGCACGCGAAATCGGATCGGCAATGCCCCGCAGCCGGTCGATGGTCGGCACGTTGTGATCCGGCACCGCCAGATTTGCACTGCGGCGCCACACGTCACGCCCGGCCAGCCGCAGGCCCTCGAATGCCTGCGGCGAGGTCACTTCGTGGACCATCTGCCGGTCGATGTAGATCAGCGCGGTGCCGTCGCCGTTGTCGCGCACCACGTGCTCATCCCAAATCTTGTCGTACAGAGTTCTGCCGCTCATCACGCCCTCGTCGCGTCTTTTGTATGAACGCAACTATAGGGGTGACTGTTTAATAACTCCAATGAATTGTTTTTATATTTACAAGTCGCATATGGAATGTATTATTCGGTCACCACACTCACCTACCGTCCGCATGCAACTGGCCGCCATCGAAGCCTTCGTGACCATCTGCGACACCGGCAGTTTCCGGGCGGCGGCCCAGCGGCTGCATGTCAGCCAGCCGGCGGTGAGCAAGCGACTGGCCAACGCCGAGGCGCGTCTGGGCTTCGCGCTGTTCGACCGGGTTGGCCGCCGGGTGATTCTCACCGATGCCGGGCGGCAGTTCCTGCCCCATGCGCGGCGCATGCTGGCGGCACTGGAGGACGGCCGCCGGGCGCTGGATGAACTGTCCGACCGGGTGATCGGTCATCTGGCACTGGCGTTGTCCCACCATGTGGCCATGCACCGGATGCCGCCGGTGCTGCGGCAGTACGTCAAGACCTTCCCCGGCGTGGGCCTGGACATCCATTTCCTGGGTTCGGAAGACGCCTGCCATGCAGTGGCCCGCGGCCATGTGGAACTGGCCATCGTCACCCTGCCCGATCCGCCCATTGCCGGGCTGGATCAGCAGCGCGTGTGGGCCGACCCGATGGTGATCGCGGTGGCCGAGGATCATCCACTGGCGCAACAGACCGAGGTCACGGCCGCGCAGCTTCGCGAGGTGCCGGCGCTACTGCCCGAGCCGGACACCCAGACCCATGCCATCGTGAGCCGGGCCGTGGGCGGTCACGATGCCGATCTGACCGTCCGCCAGCACAGCAACAATCTGGATACGCTGAAGATGCTGGCCGAAGTCGGCCTGGGCTGGACCGCCCTGCCCCCGGCAATGCTGGCCGACAGCCGGCTGCGCGAACTGACGCTGCCCGGCGTGACACTGACACGGGCCCTGGGCACGGTGCGCCATCCCGAGCGTCACCTGTCCGCCGCGGCCGCGGCCCTGCTGTCGCTGTTGAATGAGCCCGAGTGATTCAGGGCGACGACGATGCCATCCCCACACCACGCAACCCCAGCCAGGCAATCAACCAGCCCAACGCCGCGGCGGCCGCGGCCATCACGAAAACCCAGGGATGCGGCAGTACATCCCACAGGAAGCCACTGCTCAGCGCCCCGGCAGCCCCGCCAGCACCGAAACCCAGACTGCTGTACAGCGCCTGCCCGCGCCCCTGGAGCGGCCCCTGGAACAGACGGTGGATCAGGCTGACTGCCACGGCGTGATAAAGCCCGAAACTGGCCATGTGCAGCACCTGGACCAGCACCACCATCGCCAGCCGGTCGGGCGCGGCAGCCAGCAGGGACCAGCGAAGCACCGCCAGCCCCACCGCAGTGAGCATGAGCTGGCGTAGCGTGGTGCGAGTGACTACCGCCGGCAGGAAGGCGAACACCAGCACCTCGGCCATCACCCCCAGCGCCCACAATCCGCCGATCAGGCTGCGGCCGTAGCCGTGGTCCTCCAGATAGATGGAAAAGAAGCTGTAGTAGGGCCCGTGACTGAACTGCACCAGAAAGCACACTGCCAGCAGGCTGGCTACCTGCGGGCGACGCAGTACCGTGAGCAACGCGTCGCCGCCGGACGTTTCGCGGGTGCCGGGTGCGTCGGGCACCGCCAGGCTGACAAGGAACAGCGTCACCAGCGTGGCCAGCATCCACCACACCACCAGGCCTGACCCACCGGCATCCACCAGCGGCCCCAGCGCCGCCACCGAGGCGATGAATCCCACCGATCCCCACAACCGGATACGGCTGTACCCGGCCGATCGGCTACCCAGGTGATTGAAGGTAAGCGCTTCGAACTGCGGAATGGACGCGTTGGAGAAGAACCCGTACCCGGCCATCAGCAACGCCAGCGCCAGAAAGCCGTCGACGAACGGCACCCAGAGGAACATCAGAGCGGCGCCCGCGGTGGCCAGCCGGATGACCACCACCCGGCCGCCGTACCGGTCCACCACCCAGCCCCACACGTTCGGGGCCACCACCTTGGTGCCCAGCAGAATGCCAAAGATCAGCCCGATGGCCGCGGCGGAAAAGCCGCGGTCTCGCATGTACAGGCTCCAGTAGGGCAGCAACGCCCCGAGCCCGGCGAACCAGAAGAAATAGAAGCCGGACAGCCGGCGCCGCGGCAGGATATCGGTCACGCCCGACCTGCGGCCTTCAGCGATTGACAGCTGGCGTCAGACCCGACTCACCCGGACAACAGGTGCCATTGGCGGTTGCGCCCGTCATGCGTCGCCCGGAATCGGCGGCAGTGGCGGTATCACGTCGGCGTTCTGTGCCCTGTGACGCAGCCAATGATCCATCAGTACCAGCGCCAGCATCGCCTCGGCGATGGGCGTGGCCCGCAGGCCCACACAGGGGTCGTGCCGGCCGGTGGTGCGCATTTCGGTCGCCTCGCCCGCGATATCCACGGTGCGGCCGGGGATGGTGATGCTCGAGGTGGGCTTGAGTGCCAGCGCCGCCCGCACCGGCTGGCCGGTGCTGATGCCGCCGGCCACGCCGCCGGAATGGTTGGCGAGAAAGCCCTCCGGGCTGAGTTCGTCGCGATGCTCGGAGCCGCGCTGGCGCACGCAGTCGAAGCCATCGCCGATTTCCACACCCTTGACCGCGTTGATGCTCATCAGCGCCGCGGCCAGGTCCGAGTCCAGCCGCTCGAATACCGGTTCGCCCAGGCCGGGCGGCACCCCGGTGGCTTCCACCACGATGCGGGCGCCGATCGAATCGCCGTCGCGGCGCAGCGCGTTGATCGCGGCTTCCAGCTCGGCGACCCGGTCCGGGTCGGGACAGAAGAAGGGGTTGTCGTTGACCGTGTCCGGCGCCACACAGTCCAGGTGGATATCGCCCATCTGGGCCAGCCAGCCGCGTATCTCGATGCCCAGGCGCTCGCGCAGATACTTGCGGGCAATCGCCCCGGCCGCCACCCGCACGGCGGTTTCCCGGGCCGAGGAGCGGCCGCCGCCGCGATGATCGCGCCGGCCGTATTTCTGGATGTAGGCGTAGTCCGCGTGGTTGGGGCGGAACACCTGCTGGATCTTGCCGTAATCGCGGGAGCGCTGATCCTCGTTCTCGATCAGTACCGCAATGGGGGTGCCGGTGGTTTCGCCCTCGAACACGCCCGACAGGATGCGGGCCTGATCGGGCTCGCGCCGCTGGGTGACGTAGCGGGACTGTCCCGGCCGGCGACGATCCAGGTCGGTCTGCAGATCGCTTTCCGTCAGCGCCAGTCCCGGCGGACAACCGTCCACCACGCAGCCGATCGCCGGGCCGTGGCTCTCGCCGAAGCTGGTCACCGTGAACTGGCGTCCCCAGGTATTACCGGCCATGGGCTATTCCCCCGTTGCGCTGGCCGCACATTCGTGGCAATGCGCCACCCAGGCGTCCAGATCGTCGGCTTCGAGCACGCCCACGCCGAGGCCGCCGCGCTCCAGTTCCACCCATTCGATCGGCATTTCGGGCCAGCGCTGCTCCAGCGCGAAGCAGGTGTGTCCAACTTCCAGCACGAACAATCCACCCGGCGCCAGATGCGGCGGCGTGGCGAAGATCAGCCGTTCGACCAGATCCAGCCCGTCACCGCCGCCGGAGAACGCGATCGTGGGCTCGTGGCGATACTCCGGGTCGAGCGTGTCCATCTCCTCGCCGCTGACGTACGGCGGGTTGGTCACGATCAGATCGAACGGCGCCTCATCGTCCAGCCCGTCGTAGAGATCGGCAATGCGCCAGCGCATGCGCGGCGACACCCCGTGGCGCTCGGCGTTGCGGCGCGCCACCGCCAGCGCGTCCTCGCTGACATCCGTGCCCACCACCTCGGCATCCGGAAACGCCATCGCGCAGGCAATGGCGATGGCGCCGCTGCCGGTGCCCACGTCCAGAATGCGCAGCGGTTCGCGATCGTCCAGCCAGGGCTGGAATTCCGCCTCGATGATCTCGGCAATCGGCGACCGGGGCACCAGCACGCGCTGATCGACGAAGAACGGCAGCCCCGCGAACCAGGCCTCGCCGGTCAGATACGGCGCCGGCTGGCGTTCGTCGATGCGCCGCTGCAGCAGATTCAGCGCCGCCTCGGCTTCCTCGGGCGTCACGTGGGCGGACAGATAATCGTCGGCCACGTCGACGGGCAACGCCAGGGAATGCAGCACCAGATGGCGCGCCTCGTCCATCGGGTTGTCGCTGCCGTGACCGAAGGCCAGCCCGGCACGATTGAAGGCCGAGCCACCCCAGCGGATGAGGTCGCGGATGGTGGTCAGGTGCGCGGCGAGCCGAGACGGGTCCATGGATGCTTTCCGGCCGGAGAATGGAACGCCGCCCGGCCGTATCGCCGGGCCGGTGAGGCCGCGGACGGCGGGCGACAGAGGCGTCACATTATGGGCTAAACTCGCCCACAATGCACCGATTTCGCTTGCTTTTCGGCGGTTGGGCCTGCCCGTTTCGCCGCTGCCGGCAAGTCATCTTCCTCGCACTCCGATCCACGCCATGCACCCGTTCGCCCTGCTCCAGCAACTGCTTCCTACTCGCCTGCTCTCGCGGCTGATGCACAGTATTGCCAGCAGCCGCTACCGACCGCTCAAGAACCTGTTGATCCGGGCCTTCATGAAGCTGTTCCGGATCGACCTGAGTGAGGCGGTGATGCGGGATCCGCTGGCCTACGAGAGTTTCAACGCCTTCTTTACCCGGGCGCTGAAACCCGCCGCCCGGCCACTGCCCGAGGACCCGGCCGGCGTGGCCAGCCCCGTGGACGGCACCCTCGGCCAGTTCGGCGAACTGGAGCGCGACCGGCTGCTTCAGGCCAAGGGCATGACCTACTCGGCCGCCGAACTGCTCGGCGACGCCGATGCCGCGGCGCCGTTTCTGGGTGGTCGGTTTGCCACCATCTACCTCGCGCCCACCAACTACCATCGCGTGCACATGCCGCTGACCGGCACCCTGCGGCAGACCCGCTACGTCCCCGGCCGGTTGTTCGGCGTCAATCCGATGAGCGTGCGCGGCATCAGCCGCCTGTTCACCCGTAACGAGCGACTGGTGTGCCTGTTCGATACCGCCGCCGGGCCGATGGCCGTGGTGCTGGTAGGCGCGTTCTGCGTGGGCGGCATGGAGACCGTGTGGTCGGGCACGGTCACACCGCCACACCGGCGCAGCGGCGGCGTGACCGACTGGCCGGTGGAGAACACCGCCACCCGCCTGGGCCGCGGCGATGAAATGGGCCGGTTCAACCTGGGATCGACCGTGATCCTGCTGCTGGGTGCCGGCGCCGCCGACTGGGCGTCGCATCTGAAGCCCGACGCGCCGGTGCGCATGGGACAGTCACTGGGTCACTTGACCCCGGGCGCCTAAGCGCGATCGGCCGCGAAGGGCAACGCGGGCGCAAGCGAGTCGAAGCCGAGCAGGAGCGCCAGCAGCCTGTCCACGCCCAGCGCCACGCCGGCGCAGTCCGGTAACCCGGCATCCATCGCGGCCGGCAGCGCCCGGTCGACCGGCGGACAGGGCTTGCCGAGCGCCCGGCGCGTGGCGGCATCCCGGTCGAATCGCTCGCGCAGCGTGGCGGCGTCAGTGAGTTCGGTGCCGCCGTTGGCCAGCTCCACGCCCTGCCAGTAGATCTCGAAGCGCTCGGCCACCGGCTGTGCCCCCGGCCCGATCTGCGTGAGTCCGGCCAGTGAGGGCGGCCAGTCGCAGACGGCGCAAGGTGCCGACTGGCCCAGATCCGGCCCCAGCACCAGCCCAACCAGGGCATCCAGCCAGAACTCGAACCGCCGGGCGTCATCCAGGCCCGCCGGCTCGGATTCCGGGACCAGACCGGCCCGGGCGGCCCGCTGCTGCAGTTCGTCGGCGCCGGCCCGGCGCCAGTCGAGGCCGGTCAGGCGCGTGAATACCTCGTCGAAACCGACTCGCGCCAGCGGCGGCGCCCCGAGTTCGACCAGCAATGCCTCGGTCTCCGCCAGAACGGCCGGATAGCCCCAGCCCGGCCGGTACCATTCCAGCATGCTGAATTCGGGGTTGTGCCAGCGACCGGTCTCGCCCGCCCGAAATACGTGAGATAACTGATAGACCGGCCCGATGCCGGCTGCCAGCAGGCGCTTGAGACCGAATTCCGGCGAGGTATGCAACCAGCCGACGTCGCCGCAGGCCAGGCTGTCCAGCTGGGGTTCCTGGGCGGCGGCGGCGGACAGCGCCGGCACGTCGGCTTCCAGTACATCACGGCCTGCGAAGAAGGCACGGATATCGGCCAGCAGCCGGGCGCGCCGGCGCAGGGTATCCGGCGTCGCGGAGGGCTGCCAGGTCGGTTCGGTCACGACGGATTCGCGTTGGCGGGCACCCTCGGCGGTGCCGGGTAATCAGGCGCGGGAGACGTATTCGCCCTTGCGGGTGTCCACCTTGAGCACCTCGCCTTCCTCGATGAACAGCGGCACGCGGATCACCGCGCCGGTTTCCAGCGTGGCCGGCTTGCTGCCGCCGCTGGAGGTATCGCCGCGCACGCCCGGGTCGGTTTGGCTGACCGCCAGATTCACGAAGTTGGGCGCCTCGATCGACAGTGGTTCGTTGTTCCAGAGAATGACCTTGCATTCATCCTGCGGGCGCAGCCACTGGCCGGCATCGCCCACCACGGCATCCGGGGCCTGGTGCTGTTCGAAGCTGTTGGGCTCCATGAAATGCCAGAATTCGCCGTCCGAGTAGAGGAACTGCAGATCCAGTTCCATCACGTCGGCGGCCTCGACCGTGTCGCCCGACTTGAAGGTGCGCTCGATGGTCCGGCCGGTCTTGAGGTTGCGCACCTTGACGCGGTTGAAGGCCTGCCCCTTGCCCGGCTTGACGAACTCGTTCTCCAGAATCGTGAAGGGATCGCCGTCGAGCAGGATCTTGAGGCCGCCCTTGAACTGGTTGGTGCTGAAAGTCGCCATCTTGGGTAGTCCGTTGACAAAAGTTTTGGAGACACGCCGGCCGGCGCTCTACACTGCCGTCATGCTCATGCAAGACGCCCCGCCCGCCGGCAGCCGGCCGCGTAGTCTATCCCAAAGCCCGTCCCCCTGGCAGCGGGAAATGGCCACCGCGATCACCGATCCGCGCGAGTTGCTGGCGATGCTCGATCTGCCCGCCTCCGGCCTCGCCGGCGCCGCTACCGCGAACGGCCTGTTCCGGCTGCGGGTGCCCCGCCCGTTCGTGGCCCGGATGCGCCGGGGTGACCCCGCCGATCCGCTGCTGCGCCAGGTCTGGCCGCTGGGCGCGGAAGGCGACGAGGTCCCCGGCTACGATCTGGATGCGGTCGGCGACCTGGCCAGCCTGCGCGGCGACGGCATCATCCACAAGTACGCCGGCCGGGCACTGCTGATCGCCACCGGTTCCTGCGGTGTGCATTGCCGTTACTGCTTCCGCCGGCACTTTCCGTATGCCGACGAGAACGCGGCACGCCAGCAGTGGCGCGGCGCGCTGCAACAGCTGCGCACGGACACCAGCATCCGCGAGGTCATCCTGTCCGGCGGCGATCCGCTGTCCCTGGCCGATCACAAGCTGGCCGATCTGGTCCGGACCCTGGACCGCATTCCACATATCGAACGTCTGCGCCTGCACACCCGGCAGCCAATCGTGATCCCCGCCCGGGTGGACGACGCCCTGCTGACCTGGCTGGGCAGCACCCGACTGCAGACCGTGGTGGTGGTGCACGTCAATCATCCGCAGGAGCTCGACGCCGATACCGGGCTGGCCCTGGGCCGGCTGAAGGACGCCGGGGCCACCCTGTTCAACCAGGCGGTGTTGCTGGCCGGCGTGAACGACGATCCGGCGGTGCTGGCAACGTTGAGCGAACGGCTGTTCGCACAGGGCGTGATCCCCTACTATCTGCATCTGCTCGACCGGGTTCGAGGTGCTGCCCATTTCGACGTACCGCGCGAGCGGGCGCAGCGGCTCTACCGCGAACTGTCCGCCCGCCTGCCCGGCTATCTCGTGCCGCATCTGGCGCTGGAGGAAGCCGGCCGGGCCAGCAAAACCATCATCGGCATGGATGCCACTTCGGGAGATATTGCAACGTGAGTGCCGCGTCGTCCGCCGCCCCGTCATCGACCACCATTCTGGTGATCGCCCCGCGGGAAAACAGCGCGGAAACACTGCGCAACGCCCTCCGGGCGGCCGGCGAGAGCGTCACCGTAGCCTGGCTCGAGCAGGCCGGCGAGCTGGGTGACCAGCTCACCCATCACGACCCTGCACTGATCGCCAGCGCCGCGGACGATTCGGCGGCGCTGGACCGGATTCTCGGGCTGTGCGTGAATGCCGCGCCTCGCGTGCCGGTGATCGCCCTGGCCGACGCCAGACGCCGGACCGACCTGCTCCGCGCCGGCGCCCGCGATGTGGTCGATCCCGCCGATCCCGAACTGCTGGAGCTGGTCCTGACCCGCCATCTGCGCGAGGCCGAGCGGGTGCGTCAAGCCAGCGTGTTGCAGGCACAGCTGGCGGATTGCCGCGGCCGCCTGGATGCGCTGATCGCCGACAGCCGCGAGGCCCGGGCGGTAATCGACGACGGCATCTTCGAGCAGGTCAACGCCGAGTTCGCCAGCCTGTTCGGTTTTCCCGATACCGACGAACTGGCAGGCGTGCCGCTGATGGACCTGGTGCACCCGGATGATCGTCCGACCGTCAAGCAGGCGTTGAAGGACTGCGCGCAGGGCACCAGCGCCCCGTCGCTGCTCACGATTACCGGCCAACGCATGGACGACACTCCAGTGACACTGGCCGTGCGCTGTCGGCCCACGACAGGCAACCAGCCCGGCCGGGTGGAACTGCTGGTCGCACCGCCGGATGAAACCGCGCCGGTGCAACGCGATCCGATTACCACCGGTCGGCAGGCGCTGTATCAAACGCTCCAGTCCCTGCGGCCCCGGGACCCCGGCACGCCGGGCCTGCTGTGTCTGCACCTGGACGATTTCGGCGGCCTGCAGGACCGGTTGGGCCCGGCCACCGCCGACCGTATCGCCGACGAGGTATTCGCCTTCACACTCAGCCTGATTGCCGAGGACGATCGCGGTTTCCGGCTGGCGGCCCCGGGTCTGGCGCTGCTGATGCATCGCGAGGATGCTGGCGCCCTGACCGAACAGGCGGAATCGATCCGTGAAGCCATCGCCCGGGAAGCCTTCGGCGAGGATCAGCAGACGGCCTCGGTAACCGTCAGCATCGCGGTGGCCGCGCTGGCCGCCGACGGTGATGATGCCAAGCGCTTCCTGCGGACCGCGCGGCTGGCAACACAACTGTCCGATCGCACCGGCAATCGGGTCGACATGCTTGGCAAACGCGACGCCGCCGCCGATGCCGACACCAATCGACCGGCGCCCACCGCGGATCGCGCCAAAGCCCTGAATGCGGCGATCGAGAACAATCAGCTGGCTCTGGCCTATCTGGATATCACCAGTCTGGAAGGCGATGCCGGCCCGTATTACGACGCCCTGCTGCGCTGGAACCGTGGCGACGGACGGGCCCTGCGCTTCGACGAATTCCGCGACGAGGCCGAGGCGGCCGGGCTGCTGTCCGACATCGACCGCTGGGCGACCGGTCAGGCGCTGGCCCGCACGCGTGGCGATGCAGCAGGCGAAATCTTCCTGCCGCTATCAGCGGCGTCGGTGCAGCAGGCGGAGGCCTTCGCCAAATGGCTCGGCACCCAGGCGGCCGGCCGCGAGGGCGCGTCCGGTCAGGTCTGGCTCGTGCTCCAGGAGACCGACGTGGCAGCCGCGCCGCGCCAGGCCCAGTTGCTCGCCCGGGCCTGCCGGTCGCTGGGGTTGGGTATTGCGGTGGACGGCTACGCCACCCGGCCGGAAGCCGCAGCGCTGGCCGCCGACCTGCAGGCCGGCTTCGTCCGGCTGGATGCGGACCAGACCGAGATACTGGTTGGCGACGGCGACGAGGCCCTGACCCAGGCGGTCGCCGCCGCCCGGCACGCCGGGATGAGGATCGTGGCCGGCCACGTGCAGGACGCCAACAGCATGGCCCGGCTGTGGCAGCACGGCATCAACTTCATCCAGGGCCGTCGGGTACACGAGCCGGCTGCCGAGGCTTGACCGCTCCGGCTAAGCGACCTTCAACGCCCGCGTGAGTCCCTCCGGCTAACCCTGCTTCAGCGCCGCAATCCGCTGTTCCAGCGGCGGGTGACTGGCGAACAGCTTCTTCAGCCCCTGCCCCAGCGTGCCCGAAATGCCGAACGCGGCCATTTCCTTGGGCATGTCACTCTGGCCGTAGGTCTTCTGCAGGGATTCCAGCGCGCTGATCATCTTGCGCCGGCTGGCCAGATGGGCGCCGCCCGCATCGGCCCGATACTCGCGGTAGCGGGAAAACGCGGCCACGATGATGCTTGCCAGCAGGCCGAACACGATTTCCAGCGCAATCACCACGCCGAAGTAGGCCAGACCGCCGCCGCGCTCGTCACGCATGAGCATGCGCGCCACGATATGAGCGAAGAAGATCACGAACGTGTTCAGCACGCCCTGAAGCAGGCCCATGGTCACCATGTCGCCATTGGCGATATGGCTGACCTCGTGGGCCAGTACCGCCTCCACACCGTCACGGTCCATGTTCTGCAGCAGGCCGGTGCTCACCGCCACGAGGGCATCATTGCGGCTCATGCCGGTGGCGAACGCGTTCATCACCGGTGACTCGAACACGCCCACCTCGGGCATGCCGATGCCCGCGGCCCGGGCCTGCCGCTGCACCGTCTGCACCAACCACTGCTCGGCCGCATTGGACGGATTCTCGATGATGCGCACCCCCATCATCCGCTTGGCCATCCACTTGGAGATCGCCAGCGAGATGAACGAGCCGCCCATACCGAACACCGTGGCCAGCACGAACAGCCCGGTGGTATTGCCGACACCCTTGTCAGCCAACCACTGATCCAGCCCGAAGATCTGGATGAAGGCCGACAGCACCAGCAGGATGGCAAGGTTGGTGCCCAGGAACAGAAGAATACGTTTCATCGTGGTTGTGTCTCCGGGAAATCGCGATGGGAGTTAGATAGCGGCGGCCCGCGACAGTTTCAAGACGCCCTGCATCGGCGCACCCCAGAGCCGAAGGAACCGGCTCGCGACGCCTGCCGGCCGCACGGGCCGCACTTTCGGGCAGGTGACAGGGCATCGGTCATGTGACCATCCTGAAAACAAAAGGGAGTCGACATGCTGATAATGAACCGCGCGGGCACCGTGCTCACAGCCGCGATGATCGTTCTTGGAGTCGCCATGCCTGCCCGGGCCGGCGGCGGCTATTTCATTCTGGGCTACGGGCCGTATGCGAACCAGAGTGCCGGCACGGCAACCGCTGTCGGCATGGACGCCTTCGCCGCGGCGTCCAACCCGGCCAAGCTGTCCGCCGTGGAAGACCGGGTCGACCTGGGCCTGATCCTGTTCATGCCGTACCGACGGGTCGAACGGACCGGTTCGGGCACGCCCTACGATTTCGCCTCCACCAGCGACAACGACCTGTTCCTCCTGCCCGAGGCTGGCATTGCCAAGCGCATCAACGACCGCTGGTCCTGGGGGGTGGCCCTGTACGGCAACGGCGGCCTGAATACCGAATATCACGGCAATACCGGCATTCCCGATACCAACGCCAATCCCGGGCGCTGCGGCAGCCAGCCGGGCAACTTCTTCCTGGGTTGCGGCAAGGTGGGCTTCGACCTGGCCCAGGTGAATCTGGCTCCCACGCTGTCCTGGCAGGCCACGCCGAAGCACAGCTTTGGTGCCACCCTGCTGTTGACCTACCAGCGGTTCGAGGCCTACGGACTGGAAGCCTTCGAAAGTGTTTCGCAGAACCCGCAGGCCCTCACCGGCAACGGCCACGACGAGGCGCTGGGCGCCGGCATCCGCATCGGCTGGTACGGCGAGATCACCCCCTGGCTGGACGCCGGGGCGGCCTGGTCGTCCCGCGTCTACATGCAGGACTTCGACGACTACGAGGGACTGCTCGCCGACGGTGGAAACTTCGACCTCCCCGAGAACTACAACGTGGGCGTGGCGATCAAGCCGGACTCGCGCTGGACCATCGGGCTGGACATCCAGCGCATCCGCTACAGCGATATCCCGGCGCTGGACAACGGCGTGCTCAACTCGCTCAACGATCCGCAGGGCAGTCCGCTGGGCAGCGGCAACGGCAGCGCCTTCAACTGGGCGTCGAACACCATCTACAAGGCGGCGGTGGCATTCGATGCCACCGACACCCTGACCCTGCGCGGCGGCTATGCCTACGGAGACCAGACCCAGCGTGATGACGGGCCCAATTCGGTCAGCCTGAACATGTTCACGCCCAATGCCATTCACCAGGTCAGCCTGGGTCTGAGCTGGCGGCTGCGCGCGAACAACGAACTGAATTTCGCCTACAGCCGCTATACCGAGGTGGAATACGACGGGCCCTCCGCCACCGCCGGGCTGGGCGTGGGCGGCACCGAGAAGCTCACCGCCAGAGTCGACCAGGTGATGCTGGCCTGGAGCTGGTTTCCTTGAGAGCGATTGCTGGCGGCGCGCGCCGGACCTTCTCAATGCCGACGGGTCCTGTTGACCCATTAACAACACCATCGCGGCCACGGCACTTCGGCAGACCTTCCGGCCGATGACCACCCTCGATCCCAACGTGCCCCAGGCTTGGCGTTGAGGTTTGACCGAAGACGCCTTTCGGAGCACCAGCCCTGATGCTTTAATCCAACAACGAAACCAAACAGCCTGACGTAAAGATTCCTGGTCTCCTCGATCTACCCGTACAGCTATTCGAAATCATCCTGATAACGGTGTTTCGCCTCAATCTTCGGGCAGGAAATCCGGATTCCACACGATTTCCCAAATATGCTGATCCGGATCCTGAAAACATCCAGCGTATCCACCCCAGAATGTTTCATGTGCCGGCTTCAGGATATGAGCTCCCGCCTGTTTTGCTTCCGCCATCACAGCATCGACCTCGCCCCTGGACGTAACGTTATGGCCAATTGTGAATTCTGTAGGGGAGACGGGAGCTTTTGATATGCCGACATCATGAGAAATGCTATCTCTCGGCCAAAGGGCCAGCATCATTCCTGCGCTTAATTCAAAGAATGCGACAGCTCCATGCTCAAATTCCTTGCCAACTATTCCTTGTGTCGCCAACCCAAGTCC
>NZ_JAVRIB010000010.1:0-136615 GCF_031846275.1 Spectribacter hydrogenoxidans | reverse complement strand
CAGCGCCCAGCAAACGTCTCAGGGTGAGCGGTGTCTACCGGGCAGCCTGACGCGAAAATTGCCAAGCGGCTAGTCTCGACGTCTCGGGAGCGGATGCCATGAGCCAGATCAACCGATTGAAAGAACCCGCATTGCAGCTCCTGTCATTGCTCGTCGCCGGCGTGCTCGTAAGCGGCTGCGTTGCGACCGGTGAACCCCGCATGCGGACCCTATCGGAATTCCAGTACGGCGACCGCGATACCGGGACTATCCGTGACAGTAGCTACCAGCGGCAGGGTGATATCCAGCAGCGGGGCGACGACTACATCATCCGCGACAATCAGTACCGCGTGAAGTATCGCCTCGACCGGCGGGATGACGGCAGCTATACCGTGCGCGATTCCAATTACCAGCCCGTGGGCGAGATCAGTGCGCCTGATGCCGGCGGCACGCGGCGGGTGCGGGATGGCAGCTATCGGAATCGAGGGCAAATTGAGATTCGCGACGGCGAGACAATCTTTCGGGATTCCGGGTTTCGACAGCGCTTGCGGACTGATATCCCGCTCGAATGATCGATATCGGTCATTGTTTGTCGTCAAGCGCGCATTTGCGCGCTAGGCACGGGGCAATCGTCACGCGGTAGAACCGGCGTCTAGCTACTCATACGGCGAAAATGGTCAGGCGTTGCTAACTCATCGCCTCTCCTCCCGGCATTTCCCGATCGACAATGAATTCTATTCTCTCGACGATTTCGTCATCAGAAAGGCCGAGGCGACGGTTCAGTCGAAAAATTTCTTCAGACGCGTCCTCGCTATGCTCAAAATAAAATCCCTCAAGGACGCACATGCCGGTAACAGTTTTCAGAGCGAGAGCAAGCACTATATGACCATCCAGGTCATGGACGTAGTCCCATAGAAAATATTCGCCCTCATGAGCCCGGAGGAATTCCTGCTCAACCTCTTCCGGCAACTGTTCAATAGGCTGTTTCATTTCGATCACCTCATCGAGTTTTGGGGCACCGAACCGGATGCCGCTTGCTACCTCGTGTCATGGCTTCGGACACGCCTCTGTGTGCACCGAAGACCGCACTAGTCAGCGCTGATTCCAGCGCCTCATATAGGGCTGGTCACGTCGCCGACAGAACTGCTGCCGAACAGCTCGGATACCGGATTCCTTCGGAAAATCCGGTAGGGGCGACGCGCACCATGCACGCGAGCGAACCCAATGCTCTGATTCGGCGCAGTCGATGGGATGGGAGAAATCTGTAGCGGCATCAGCCGGTGCTAAGAAAAAGCATCGCCGCATAGAGAATGACAAAGCCCAGTGCGATCATCATCAGGCGCTCGTATTGATTCATGGCGCTTCTCCGGTTTGTTGTTGTTATTGCGCGGAATCGGCGTCGTCGGATACGCAGTTGCCCCGCATGGCCCGGCTCGCCGCCGAGCCATGCATGGCAACGCGTTGTGGCGGCGGGCCGCCGGTGGGGTCAATGCGGCAGCGCGTGCTGCTCGCTTACCAGCGTCTGATGCGCCAGTACAGGTAGCGCGGCGAGCTGTTTCCTGGGCAACGTCTCGCCCAGTAGGGACGACAGACGCCGGCCATTGGCCAGACCGGCACTAATCCGGTCCCCATAAATGACGATGTCCGCCCCTATGTAACGGGCCCGGCCGCGCACGGCGCTTGGCTGCGCGATGTAACTGAGCATGTAGTTCAAGGCGGCAGCGAGATCCGGCGCTCGCGGGCGCAGCCACTCCAGGTGTCTATCCAGCAGACGACTGGTCTGCATCCCGTGGTCGACCAGCTTGTAGTGCACGGGCCGGGTGTTGGTGTCACCCACGGTCCGGATTTTGCCGATGTCATGCAGTAGCGCGACGACCTTGATCAGATCACGCTCCACTGGCGTCAGCGCTCCCTCCGTCAGCCGATCACACAGCGCCACCACATGCATGCTATGGCTCAGCAGACCGCCTCGGGTGGCGTGGTGATGCCCCAGACTCCCCCGGCAGGTCAGGATCGCTGGGCTGATACGGGTATCGAGTAGCACCTTATTCATGAATCGGCGCAGCGGCTCGGGGTCCAGCTTGCCCACCATGGTCTCGAGCGCTTCGAGCGCGGCAACGGCCGCCTCGGGACACAGCGACCGCGGCAGCAGCCGGGCTGCATTCCTGATCTCCGGCTCACTGATGGTATGCAGGGCCCGCAGATCGCCGATCACGCGGCCGGCGAATCGGCGGACATACAGCGCCGCCTGGACGGGAACGGGCCGATGGACCGGGAGATCCCCCAGCAGGCCGGATTCCGGCCAGACGTAGGCGTCGATCGAACCCGTGCTGTCCTCCAGGGTCGCCGTGGCGAACCACTTGCCGCCGGATGTTTGGCGCTGGGTCACGTCGGTCAGCAGATACTGCCCCTGGACGATGCTATTGAGACGCGTAGGCGCCTTGTCGAGTGCTGTCATGACAGCCTCCTTTTTCTTATTAATGGGGCGTTGTTGCGTTATTGGATGCAGGGACTGCGCCAACGCCTGAGTGCGCGTCCCTGTGAGAGGTGATCTGACCGGCCAGCAGCCGCTCCATGGCCGAGCCATCGCGCCTTGTCAGATTCGGCACGAATCGCGAGTAGGTCTTGAACAGCATGGTGGTATCGCTGTGGCCGAGCTGTCGGGCCACCCACTCCGGGTTCTCGCCCGCCCCCAGCCAGAGCGTGGCTGCCGTATGCCGGGTCTGGTACGGCCGGCGCCGCGCCAGGCCCAGATACCGAAGTAGGGGGAACCAGACCCGGTTGTTGACGTTATCCAGATCCAGCGGCGCCCCGGCGGCATTGCAGAACACGAAGTCCGACAGGCCGGCGGTGGCCTCGTGCTGTACCTGTAATGCCTCCAATACCGGCTGACTGAGGTCGACCTCGCGCTGGGACCCATCCGTCTTGGTGGTTTCCAGCCGGCCGCGCACCAGGTTTCGACGCACCAGAATCTGGCGCCGCTCGAAGTCCACGTAGCGCCACTGCAAGCCGTGTAGCTCGCCGGTGCGCAGACCGGTGAAGAACCGCACGATCAGATACGGCCGATAATCGGGCCGCACCGTATCGATCAGGGACCGGACCTCGGCCATGGAGAAGGGGTGAATATCCACCCGCTGCTGCTTGAGCCGCTTGATGCGATCCACCGGATTGGTGAAGTCGTAGCGCTCGCCCGCCTCGCCAAGGATCTGACCATGGATCTGGATGATGCGGTTGACCGTCTTGGCTGATAGCCCCGGATTGCCCGAGCGGCCCGGCACTTCCACCAGCCGCGCCCGGAACGCCAGGATTCCGGCCTTGGTGATCTCGCCCACCGGCTGCTCGCCGAACGCAGGAATCAGATGCCGATCAAGCGTGGAGCGAATGGTGGCGCAATGCGAATTCCGCCATGCGGGCCGATTCTCGGTAAACCAGGTCTCTGCGAACTCTCTATATAGCGGCGTGTCCTGGACAGCCTTGGTGCCACTGGCGGCGACAGGCCTGACAAACCGGCTCGCATTCTTGCTGCCCGGGAAATAGCGCGCGTAGTCAAAGGTGCCCAGGGTGATCTCGGCTTCGATCTTGTCGATGAGCTTTTCCAGCTTCTTGCGATTACTGGCAGTGTCGGTCAGGGCAGTTTGCTCGCGACATCGAACGCCGCGATACCGGAAGTCAAAGAACAGGCGACCGCGCTTCTCCCTAACACTACCCATGACAAGCGCTCCCGTTTGCCATCGGGATCGCCGCACGATACGCGGCGCCATCACTGTCGTTCATGTCGGATTCGATGGCTTCCCATATGAACAGGATCTTCCGGCCGTTGAATGGCCGGAAATAATGCCGGCTCTCAATTAGTACCGAGTCCAGCAGGCGCTCGCGAATCGTGCGTGGCGTGTACTTGATTCGGTCAGCCAGTTCCTGCGTCGTTAAATACGTGTTGCTCATGCTAGTCTCCATCCGTCATGAATGATCATTAAATGTCGCGCAAACGCGACTTATGATGTCCATTCTAGTCATTAAAAGTCGCGTGTCAACCCTAAATGTCAATTAAACGCGACATGGGAGGCGGAGAATGATCAGGTTTCGGCTTAAGGAGCTCGTCGCGGAACGAGAATTCCAGGAGGGTCGTGTCATAACCCTGGCGGAAATTTCCAAGGGGACTGGCATTCATCGAGCGACGCTCTCGAAAATTGCCAACGAGCGCGGCTATAACACCGGTACGGAAAACATCGATCGGCTGTGCAGTTACTTCGGGTGTGCAGTCACAGACGTCATGGAGCATGTCCCGGAGTGACTTTGGTAATGCCTGTCGTCATGGGATCCTCAGGACACCGACGGTCGTTTGCAGGCGGCAGATTGAGCAATGCCTGCGGAACTGGGCACCGTGCGGGCACCATTTGGGCACCGAAACGCCATGTCGGGCGTGGCGTGAGATGACCGCCATGCTCCGGCGCGTTCCTGCGTGGTTCGAAGCACGCGTAGATGCGACCGCTAACTACTTATTTCGTCATTTATTTTTCACAGGCTGTTGCGCCAGGCACAGCCGATGTTTATAATTCGCGCTCACCGGTTGCGGGGTGGAGCAGTCTGGCAGCTCGTCGGGCTCATAACCCGAAGGTCGCAGGTTCGAATCCTGCCCCCGCTACCAACCTTTACTGGTGTTGGATAGGGAGCCCCCGGTGAGGGGCTTTTTTGTTGCCGGTCGATTTATTCGGCCATCAAACGGACTAGCCTGTGGCGCAGCGTCTGGACAATCTGCTGGCGCCGGTGGTGGAGGCGCTGGGATACGAGCTCTGGCATCTCGAAACGACAGGGGCCGGAGACGATCGGCTGCTACGTATCTATATAGACAGCCCGGACGGTATCGCGCTGGAAGACTGCGAAGCAGTCAGCCACGAAGTAAGTGCGGCGCTGGACGTGAACGACCCGCTGCCGGGTGGTTACCGGCTGGAGGTGTCGTCCCCGGGCATGGATCGGCCGCTGGTGACCGACGCCCATTTCGCGCGATTCCAGGGCGAGACCATCCGGGTGAATCTGTACGCGGCGATCGACGGGCGCAAGCGGTTCACCGGCATCAACCATGGCGTCGTCGACGATCGCCTGCGGATCGAGTGCGACGGCGAGTTGTTCGAAGTGCCGCGGGATTCGGTGGCCAAGGCGCGGCTGGTTCCTGTATTCGACTAGACCGGCGCAGGCCGGTTTCAGAGGTAAGGTCATGGCGGGCATGAACAAGAACGTGTTGCTGGTTGCCGAGGCGGTCTCCAACGAGAAGGGCGTCAGCAAGGAAATCATCTTCGAGGCCATCGAGGCCGCGCTGGCATCGGCGACCCGCAAGAAACATGGCGGCGACATCGCCGTGCGGGTGTCGGTAGACCGGGAAACCGGCGTTTACGATACCTACCGTCGCTGGGAAGTAATCGACGAGGAGGCGGTGGACGAAGAGGGCGAGCCCTTCGTCGTTGAGGCCCCGGATCACCAGATCAGCCTGGCCGAGGCGCGCGAGAAGCACCCCGACATGCAGCCCGGCGAGTTCATCGAGGAACCGATGGAGTCGGTCGAGTTCGGGCGTATCGCGGCGCAGGCGGCCAAGCAGGTGATCGTGCAGAAGGTGCGCGAAGCCGAGCGGGCCCAGGTGGTCGAGGCCTATTCCGACCGCGTGGGCGAGCTGATCACCGGTCTGGTCAAGCGCATGGAGCGCGGTGCGGTGATTCTGGACCTGGGCGGCAATGCCGAGGCCATCATCCTGCGCGAGGAGGTGATTCCGCGCGAACCCATGCGCCCGGGTGATCGGGTGCGCGGTTACCTCTACGACGTGCGCCCGGAGCCCCGCGGGCCGCAGCTGTTCGTGACCCGGACGCGCCCGGAATTCCTGATCGAGCTGTTCAAGCTGGAAGTGCCGGAGATCGGCCAGGGGCTAATAGAACTGCGCGGCGGCGCCCGGGATCCGGGTCTGCGGGCCAAGATCGCGGTGCAGGCCAAGGACCGACGCATCGATCCGGTCGGCGCCTGCGTGGGCATGCGCGGCTCGCGGGTACAGAGCGTGTCGAACGAGCTGGCCGGCGAGCGCATCGATATCGTGCTGTGGGACGAGAACCCGGCTCAGTTCGTGATCAACGCCATGGCCCCGGCCGATGTCGAATCCATCGTCATGGATGAAGACACGAATACCATGGACATCGCCGTGGGCGAGGACAAGCTGGCCCAGGCCATCGGTCGCGGCGGCCAGAACATCCGCCTGGCTTCCGAGCTTACCGGCTGGGAACTCAACGTGATGACCATCGAGGAGGCCGACGCCAAGAGCGAGGCCGAGGGCGAACAGCTGCAGACCCTGTTCCGGGAGCAGCTGGATGTCGACGATGAAGTGGCGGCCATCCTGGCACAGGAAGGTTTCACCACGATCGACGAGATCGCCTACGTGCCGCCGGCCGAGCTGCTGTCGATCGAGGAATTCGACGAGGACGTGGTCGAGGAACTCCGCAACCGGGCGCGCGATGTGCTGCTGACCCGGGCGATTGCCTCGGCCGAGGGCGATCCCGCGGCCGAACCCGCCGAAGATCTGCGCCATCTCGATGGCATGGACGACGAACTGGCGGAGCAGCTTGCCGCCAACGGGGTGGTAACGCGGGAGGACCTCGCCGAGCAGGGCGTCGAGGATCTGATCGAACTCGTAGAGCTCGATGACAAGCGCGCGGGTGAGCTGATCATGGCTGCGCGCGCCCACTGGTTCGCAGACGAGCAGGCCCAGGTCGAGTAGCAGCCGCCGGACGGCAGCCGTGACTCACCCAATGGTCGTATCCAGTTAACGGAGACAGACGATGGCGCAGACGAAGGTCAAACAGCTAGCGGACGAGGTCGGTATTCCGGTCGACCGCCTGCTTGCGCGCCTTGAAGCTGCCGGCGTCGACGCGAAAAGCGAAGATGACGGCATCAGCGACGAGGACAAGCTCAAGCTGTTGCGCCATCTGCGCGAAGGGGGGAGCAGCGTCAAGACGGGCGGCGAAAGCGCCTCCTCGCGGCGGATTTCGCTGCGGCGTCGTTCCACCTCGGAACTGAAGCTCTCCGGCAGCCGCGGCGCCCCGGGCAAGACGGTGAGCGTGGAGGTGCGCAAGCGTCGCACCTACGTCAACCGCGCCCAGGAATCGGAAGAGGCCGCCAGGAAGGAGGCGGAGGAAGCCGCCGAAGCGCAGCGCGCGGCCGAGCAGGCCGAGGCGGAAGCCGAGCAGGCCCGGCGCGACGCCGAGGCGGAAGCCGAAGCCCGCAAGGCCGAGGCCGAAGAAGCCGCCCGGATCGAGGCCGAAGCGGCCGCCGAAGCGGAGAAGCAGCAGGCCGAGGAAGCCGACAAGGCCGAGCCGGATACGCCGGACCAGGCACCGGCAGCCGCGCCGGCGGAATCCGACGAGCCGGCCAAGCGGCAGCCGACCCGCGCCGAGCGCATGGTTGATCATGCCCGTAGCCGGGCGCAGGAGAACCTGCGACGGGCCGCGGCAAGTCATGGCCGTACCGAGCAGGACGCCGAGCGCGAGCGCGAACGCGGCAAACGCAAGGAACTGCATGTTGCTGAGGGCAAGCAGGGGCGGCGCAAGAAGAAATCCCGCAGTCGTCCGGGGCGCGTCCAGATGGCCACCGAACACGGTTTCGAGCGACCCACCGCCCCGGTTATCCGGGAAGTGGAGATTCCCGAGACCATCACCGTCGGGGATCTCGCCCAGCGCATGGCGGTCAAGGCCAATGAGCTGATCAAGCAGATGATGAAGCTCGGCGTGATGGCCACTATCAACCAGATGATCGACCAGGACACCGCGGTGCTGCTGGTCGAGGAAATGGGCCACACCCCCAAGACGGTCAGCGATGCCAGCGCCGAGGAGGAACTGCTCGAGGAACTCCGCGCCGAGGAATCCGGTACCAAAGGCAAGCCGCGCGCGCCGGTGGTCACCGTGATGGGCCATGTCGACCACGGCAAGACCTCGCTGCTCGACTACATCCGGCGTACCAAGGTGGCGGCCGGTGAAGCCGGCGGTATTACCCAGCACATCGGTGCCTATCACGTGGCCCACGACAAGGGTCTGCTGACCTTCATCGATACACCGGGCCATGCCGCCTTCACCCGCATGCGGGCTCGCGGCGCGGAAATCACCGACATCGCCGTTCTGGTAGTGGCGGCCGACGACAGCGTCATGCCCCAGACCAAGGAATCCATCCAGCACGCCCGCGCCGCGGGGGTGCCGATCGTGGTGGCGGTGACCAAGTGCGACGTGGAAAACGCTGACATCGATCGCGTGAAGAGCGGCCTGGCCGCCGAGGACGTGATCCCCGAGGACTGGGGTGGCGACGTCCAGGTGGTGCCGGTCTCCTCGATGACCGGCGAGGGCATCGACGATCTGCTGGACGCCCTGCTGCTACAGGCCGAGATCCTCGAACTGACCGCGCCGGACGACGTACCGGCCCGCGGCGTGGTGATCGAGTCCAGCCTCGAGAAGGGGCGTGGGCCGGTCGCTACCGTGCTGATCAAGGCCGGCGTGCTCAAGCGTGGCGACTACCTGCTGGCCGGTTCGCACCACGGGCGTGTGCGGGCGCTGTTCAACGAGGCCGGCGAACAGGTCAAAGAGGCCGGCGCGTCGATCCCGGTGGAGGTGCTGGGCCTGTCCGGCACCCCCGAGGCCGGTGACGAGACCCTGGTGGTGGCCAACGAGCGCCGCGCCCGCGAGATCGCCGATCAGCGTGACGAGCGCATGCGCGAGAACAAGCTGGCGCAGCAGCAGGCGGCGCGTCTGGAGGAAGTTTTCTCCCAGATCGGCGAGGACGGCAGTGGCGAGGCCAAGGATCTGAATCTGCTGGTCAAGGGCGACGTGCAGGGCAGTCTGGAGGCCCTGACCGAGTCCTTCCGAAAGATTCCGGCCGAGGAGGTGCGAATCCGTATCGTCGCCAGCGCCGTGGGCGGGCTGAGCGAGTCCGACATCGAACTGGCCGCGGCGTCCAACGCCATCGTGATCGGCTTCAATGTGCGTGCCGACGCCAAGGCCCGCAAGGCGATCCAGGAAAACGGCGTGGACGTGCGCTACTACAGTGTCATCTACGAGGCCATCCAGGACGTCACCGATGCGGTTAGCGGGCTGCTCGGCACCGAGCTGCGCGAGGAGATCGTGGGGCTTGCCGAGGTCAAAGACGTGTTCCGTTCCTCCAAGCTCGGTGCCATCGCCGGCTGTCTGGTGGTCGACGGCACCGTCTCCCGCGGACTGCCGATTCGCGTGCTGCGCGACAACGTGGTGATCTACGAGGGCGAACTGGAGTCGCTGCGCCGGCACAAGGATGATGTCCGCAAGGTCGAGGCCGGTACCGAATGCGGCATCGGCGTGAAGAACTACAACGACGTCAAGCCGGGCGACCAGATCGAGTGCTACGAGCGCACCGAGGTGAATCGCAAGGTCGCCGAGGCGGAAGCCTCGGCCTGATCCGGGGATTCGATCCGCACCGATGCCCAATGATTATCCACGGAGCCGCCGCGTCGCCGAGCAGATCAAGCGCGAGCTGTCCTCGCTGATTGCGACCGAAGTCAAGGACCCGCGGGCGGCGCTGGCGGTGGTCACGGATGTCGAAGTGTCCCGTGATCTCGCTCACGCCAAGGTCTATGTCTCCACCGCGGATCTCGACAGCGACGGGGAGGGGCTGGTTAGCGGGCTGACCCGCGCCGCCGGCTTCCTGCGCGGTCGGCTCGGTACCTCGATGCGGGTACGCACGGTGCCGGCCCTGCGGTTCATCGAGGATCGTACCGAACGCGAGGCCGCGCGCCTGGATCAGCTGATCCAGGATGCGGTGTCCGAGGATCGTCGGCGCCAGGGCGACGACGAATGAGCCGTCGCCGCCGTAGCGGCCGGCCGATCAGCGGCATCCTGCTGCTGGACAAGGACCCGGGCGGGTCGTCCAACGCCGCGCTGCAAAGTGCCAAGCGGCTGTTCGAGGCCCGTAAGGCCGGGCATACCGGCAGCCTCGATCCGCTGGCCAGCGGCCTGCTCCCGGTTTGCTTCGGCGAAGCCACCAAGGTGTCGGGGTTTCTGCTGGACGCGGACAAGACCTACTGGGTGCGCGCCCGGCTGGGCGAGAAGACCGCCACCGGCGACGCCGAGGGCGAGATCACCGAAACCACGACCACGGGCCTGCCGGACGACGACACGCTGCAGCAGTGCCTGGCCGGGTTTCTGGGCGAACAGGATCAGATTCCGCCGATGTACTCGGCGGTCAAGCACCAGGGCAAGCGTCTGTACGAGCTGGCGCGCGCCGGTATCGAGGTCAAGCGCGAACCCCGACGTATCCGGGTGGACGAATTCTGCCTGGTCGACGCGGATGACAGTTCGTTCGCGCTGCGCATCCGCTGTTCCAAGGGCACCTACGTGCGCACGCTGGTCGAGGACCTGGCCGAGCGGCTGGGCACGCTGGCCCACGTCACGGCGTTGCGCCGGCTGGCGGTGGGGCCGTTCGAGGAAGCGGGGATGGTGGGCCTGGAAGCGTTGACGCGGCAGCGGGATGCCGATGGCCTCGCTGCGCTGGACCGCTACCTGCTGCCGGTCGCCTCGGCCCTGAACCACTGGCCCAGCGTGACCCTGGACAGCGCCAGCCAGTTCTATCTGGAGCGGGGCCAGCCGGTACAGGTGCCGCAGGCGCCGGCATCCGGCTGGGTACGTATCTGCGATGCGGCCAACACGCTGCTCGCGGTGGGTGAGGTCATGGACGACGGGCGCATTGCGCCACGCCGCATGTTCCAGGCTCGCGGATCGTGAGACCCGGCAAATTTTGTTGTGATCAAGACCCTTCAGGCGCTAGAATACTGCGCGAATTTCGAGCCGTAAGGTGACGGTCGACGGTACTGGTGATCACGGACGGTGGATACGGGCTTTTCCCAAGGGCGCGACCGGCGCCTTTGGGAAAAGGCCGGAACCACCTGTCGTGACCATCACAGGCCCGGCCGGCCGGACGGCTCTCCGTCAGGAGTAGTTGCATGTCTCTCTCGAGTGAAGAAAAGTCGCAGGTGATCGACCAGCACGGCCGCGGGACCGCCGATACCGGCTCCCCGGAAGTGCAGGTGGCCCTGCTGTCGCGTCGGATCAGCCAGCTGACCGATCATTTCGCCCAGCACAAGGGCGACCATCATTCCCGTCGCGGGCTGCTCAAGATGGTCAACCATCGGCGCAAACTGCTGGACTACCTCAAGCGGCGCGACCCCGGCCGCTACAAGTCCCTGATCGGCGAACTGGGCCTGCGTCGCTAATCGCATGCCGGCCCGGGCCGCGTGGTCCCGAACTCCTGACAATCTCGTGAGCGCGCCCCGGGCAACCGGCGGCGCGCTTTGTGCTGTCCGAATAAAAGGAATTATCCGTGAGTAACGTTGAACCCACCTATCGCAAGACATTCGCTTTCGGCGACCACCAGGTCACCCTGGAGACCGGCGAAATCGCCCGCCAGGCCGATGGCGCCGTCAAGGTCAGCATGGGCGACACCGTGGTGCTGGTCACCGTGGTCGGTCGCAAGGAAGCCAACCCCAATGCGGCGTTCTTCCCCCTGACCGTCAACTACCAGGAACGCACCTACGCCGGCGGCAAGATTCCGGGCGGGTTCTTCAAGCGGGAAGGCCGGCCGAATGAAAAGGAAACGCTGACCTGCCGTCTGATCGACCGGCCGATCCGTCCGCTGTTCCCCAAGGGCTTCTACAACGAGGTCCAGATCATCCCGACCGTGCTGTCGCTGGATCCGGAAATCGATCCGGATATCGCGTCGCTGATCGGCACCTCCGCGGCGCTGGCCATTTCCGGCATTCCGTTCGCCGGTCCCATCGGCGCTGCTCGCGTGGGCTACATCGACGGTAGCTACGTGCTCAACCCCACCTATACCCAGCTCGAGGAATCCAAGCTCAACCTCGTGGTGGCCGGCACCGACGATGCCGTGCTGATGGTGGAATCGGAAGCCAAGGAGCTGCCGGAAGACGTGATGCTTGGCGCGGTGCTGCACGGCCACGAGCAGATGCAGACCGTGATCAGCGAGATCAAGGCCATGGCCGCGGAAGTCGGCAAGCCGGTCTGGGACTGGCAGCCGGCGGCCGAGGATGGCGATCTGAAATCCGCCGTGGTCGAACACGGCGAGAGCGCGGTGGTCGAGGCCTACCAGATTGCGGACAAGCAGGAACGCCAGACGCGGCTGGGCGAGATCAAGCGCAAACTGGTCGACAAGCTGGCTGCCGCCGAGGGCGAGGACGGCTGGAGTGCCGACGACGTCAAGGGCGCTTTCGGCGCGCTCGAGAAGCGCGTGGTGCGCGGCCGGATCCTGTCCGGTGAACCCCGCATCGATGGCCGCGACACCCGCACGGTGCGCGACCTCACGATCAAGACCGGTGTGCTGCCACGGACCCACGGTTCGGCCCTGTTCACCCGCGGCGAGACCCAGGCGCTGGTGGTATCCACGCTGGGCACCGGCCGCGACGCGCAGATCATCGATGCACTGGAGGGCTCGCACAAGCAGCCGTTCATGCTGCACTACAACTTCCCGCCCTATTGCGTGGGCGAAACCGGTTTCATGGGCGGGCCCAAGCGCCGCGAGATCGGTCACGGCAAGCTGGCCAAGCGCGCCATCGAAGGTGTGATGCCGGACCTGGAGAAGGAGTTCCCCTACGTCCTGCGCGTGGTCTCCGAGGTAACCGAATCCAACGGTTCCTCCTCCATGGCCAGTGTCTGCGGCACCAGCCTGGCACTGATGGACGCGGGTGTGCCGATCAAGGCGCCGGTGGCCGGCGTGGCCATGGGTCTGATCAAGGAGGACGACCGCTTCGCCGTGCTCACCGACATCCTCGGTGACGAGGATCACCTCGGCGACATGGACTTCAAGGTGGCCGGTAGCCGCAACGGCGTCACCGCTCTGCAGATGGACATCAAGATCACCGGCATTACCCGCGAGATCATGCATGCGGCGCTGGAGCAGGCCAACGCCGGCCGCATGTACATCCTGGAGGCGATGGAGGCCGTGATCGGCAGCCCGCGCGAGGAAGTTTCGGAATGGGCGCCGCGCATTTTCACCATCAAGGTCCATACCGACAAGATCCGCGACGTCATTGGCAAGGGCGGCGCTACCATCCGCAGCATCACCGAGGAAACGGGCGCCAGCATCGACATCGATGACGACGGCACCATCAAGGTGGCGGCGGTGGACAAGAGCGCCGCGGACGCCGCGATCAAGCGAATCGAGGATATCACCAAGGATATCGAGGCCGGCCAGATCTACGAGGGCAAAGTCGCGCGCATCATGGACTTCGGTGCCTTTGTCACGCTGATGCCGGGCAAGGATGGCCTGGTGCACATCTCCCAGATTGCCGAGCACCGGGTGGAGAATGTCGCCGACGAACTCAAGGAAGGCGATGTCGTCCGGGTGAAAGTTCTGGAAGTGGACAAGCAGGGCCGGGTACGTCTGTCGATGCGCGAAGTGCCTGACACCGCCGAGGCCTGAGGAGCAGGCTCCTCAGGTTAATCACGATTCGCAACGCGCGGCGGGTTGCCGTCGCGCGTTGCGGCGGGTATATTGGCTGCACTCACGATCTGCGGGCAAAAAAAAGCCCCCAGGGGTGGGGGCAAGGTGCGAGAGAGACCTGACGGTCTCTCGGAGGAGATCGAGACAACTAGAACTTCAGGCCCGACCTCGTGTCGGGTTTCTTTTGCCTGTGTGTTCTGTTCGTTGCCATGTTGCAGTGCAGTATAAGGACGCCCTTGCGGGCTGTCAATAGCATCGTCGAAGATTTTTGCCATGCCCCGGTCACACCGCCGAAGGCCGCCTCGATGCAGGCCTGACGGGGGTTCACCCTGATCCGGGTGGGCACCGGGATATGTCTGGCGTGTGAAAGGCGCGTAGGCCGGGCGGGAATTTCCCGCCATGCTTGCCGTCAGCAGTTCGCGATCAGGAGCGGTCGCGTTCCTTGTCGGGCATGGCCTGGCGCTTGCCGCGATCCAGCGACAGGTTGCGCAGGAATTCCCGACGCACCGAACGCCAGATCGGCAACTGGTCCTGCGACAGTTCGCGCAGGGTGGCCAGTGGATTGTTGGCCCCCAGCATTCGCCGCAGGCGATCCTTGAACTGGTGCTGCTGCTCGTTGAAGAAGGCCAGCGACAGTTCCAGGTAGCTGCTCATCACGCTCTGCATGGTGTCGCCGTAGAAGCGGATGATGTTGCGCAGCACGTTGGTGGTGAAGATCGGATCCCCGCCTTCCTCCTGCTCGCTGATCACCTGCAGCAGGATGGTCCGGGTGATTTCGCGTCCGGTGCGCTTGTCGATGACCTGGAATTCCTCACCCTTGATGACCAGCTGGCGGATTTCCTCGAGCGTGATGTAGCGGCTGATCTCGGTGTCGTACAGACGCCGATTGGGGTATTTCTTGATGACTCGCGTGTCGCTCATGCGGCGCTCCGGCTCTCGCGTGCTGGTCAGGTGGGACTCTCATGCTGCACTGCATGATTCTGACAGAACGCGGACACCGCGCCTAGTGCGGTGCGAAAAGGGCCGACGACGGTGCCCGGCGGCTGCCGGACATCCCCGGTCAACCGCGGCCGATCTGGCGTTCGCGGATTTCCGCCAGGCTCTTGCAGTCCACGCAAAGAGTGGCGGTGGGCCTGGCTTCCAGGCGCTGGATGCCGATCTCCGTGCCGCAGGTGTCACAGAACCCGTAGTCGTCCTGGTCCACCCGGCTGATGGCCTCGTCGATCTTGCGGATCAGCTTGCGTTCCCGGTCGCGGGTACGCAGTTCCAGACTGAATTCGGACTCCTGGGTGGCGCGGTCGCTAGGGTCCGGGAAGTTGGCCGCCTCATCCTTCATGTGATGCATGGTGCGGTCGACTTCCTCCATGAGCTCACGCTTCCAGCCCATGAGAATCTCGCGGAAATGCGCCCGCTGATTCTCGTTCATGTACTCCTCGCCGCGCTTGGGCTTGTACGGCTTGAATGTCTCGAGCGCGTCGGCACCGGCGGTGGCGTTTTGCTTGGCAGCCATGATGATTGAGCAATGCCCTGGAAAAACGACGCGTACGTATATCAGAATCGTCCCGGGCCGGCAATTGCCCGATGCCGGCGCTGACACCGGGGCGTTTGCGTGGCAGAGTTTCCCGCCATGGACACGGTTTTAGGATCCCGCGGGCGGCCACTGCCGTCGGCGCTGCTGTTCGATGTCGACGGCACCCTGGCGGACACCGAAGGGGTGGGGCACCGCCCCGCCTACAATGATGCATTCGCCGAATTCGGCCTGGCTTGGCACTGGTCGGCCGAGCTCTACCGGTCACTGCTGGTAGTGGCCGGCGGCCGGGAGCGACTGCACTATTACCTGGAGCGCGACCGGCCGCCCCTGAACGGTCAGGCCGAGGCGGCAGCCCGGGATCCGGCCGCCTGGGTGGACGCCATTCACCGCAGCAAGACCCGGCATTTCGAACACCGTCTGGCCGCCGGGGCTGTGCCGCTGCGGCCGGGGGTGGCGCGGCTGATGCGTGAGGCGGCGGGGCAGGGATGCCGGCTGGCGCTGGTCACCAACGCCAGCCGCCCCAGCCTTGATCTGATGTGCCGCCACCTGCTGCCCGCCGACCTGCAGCAGGCGATTGCGGTCACCGCCTGCGGTGACGAGGTGACCGACAAGAAGCCGGCCCCGGACCTCTATTCACTGGCGCTGGAAAAGCTGCAGCTCACCGCCGGCGAGTGCCTGGCCGTGGAGGATGCCGGCTCCGGCCTGGCGGCGGCCCGGGCCGCCGGCATTGCCTGCGTGGTGGCCTATAACGACGACACCGCCGAGCAGGACTTCGCGCTGGCATCGCTGGTGGTCGACCACCTCGGCGAGCCGGATCAGCCGTTCGTGCGCCAGCGCGGCGCCGATCTGCCGGCTGGCCACTTGCGGTTTGGTGATCTGGCGCCGTTGCTGCGATGAGGGTCTACGGCGCCGGTTTGACCGGGGCGTTGCGCAGCTTCTCGAAGAAGGCATCTGGCCGAGTGTCGCGGCCTAGGAAATCCCGCACCAGTTCGCTGGCCGGACGTTCGCCGCCCCGTGCCAGCACGGTGCGGCGGAATCGCTGACCGACTTCGGGATCCATCAATCCGTCGTCGAAAGCGCTGAGCATGTCCAGCCCCAGCGCTTCCGCCCACATGTAGCCGTAGTAGCCGGCCGCATAGCCGCCGGCGATATGCCCGAACGTGGCGGGGAAGCGCGTGCCTTCGACATGGCCCAGCGGGGTTGCCGATTCCAGCTTCCTCCACCGCGTCATGGGGTCGACCGGCGCTGGCCCGGCCAGCTGCATGTCGTACTGGGCGTATAGCCACTGGCGGCCATAGAACAATGCCTGCCCCGCGCGACGCGATTCTTCCATGCGTTCCACCAGATCGGCGTCCACCGGCGGGCAGTCGGGACACACCCTCGGGATGGTTTGCAGCGATTCCAGCCGGTAACTCCAGGCCTGGAACATCTGGGATGGTGCCTCGACGAAATCCAGTTCCACCTCGGTGCCGCTAAGCATGGCGTAGCGGGTGGTTGACAGCACCCCGTGGAGGGCGTGCCCGATCTCGTGTAGATAGGTTTCCAGTTCGTCGGGTGTGAGACCACTGCGGGTGAAATTGGTCACCAGTACGGAAGTCGGCTTGCGGCCGGCCCGGGTGGAGGCACCGTGCACGCCGAAGGCCGCGGCATGGCCGTACTTGCCGTCGCGGGGGTGCAGGTCGAGATACAACCCCCCCAGCCGGATATCGCTGTTTCGGTCGTGCACGTGGTAATAGCGCACGTCCTCGTGCCACACCGGCACCTCGGCGGACACGAAGCGTAGGCCGTAGAGCTTTTCGGCCACGTGCAGCACCCAGTCGGTCATCGCCGGCATGGGAAAATGGCGCCGCATCGCCTCGGCGTCGATGTCGTAGCGGGACTCGCGCAGGCGGGTGAGGTAGAAGCTCTTGTCCCACGGCGCGAGCGTGACTTCGTCGCGGCCCGTGTGCTCGGCCTTCAACCGGGTCAGTTGCGCCAGCTCGGCGGTCTGCAGCGGCGCCAGCGTGTCGGCCACGCGGTCGAGAAAGGCATGCACGGTGCTGGGGTCACCGACCATGCGCCGGCGGGTGGCGAATGCCGCGTAGCTGTCGAAGCCGTAAAGGCCGGCCAGCTCCCGGCGCAGTGATTCCAGCTGGTCGAGGATGTCGAGATTGGCGTCGCCGCCACGGTTGTTGAATGCCCGGTAGAAGCGCTCGCGGGCATCGGCATCCGCCGCGTTTTCCATGAACGGGAAGTAGTGCGGATACTGCATCTGCAGCCGCAGATTGCCTTCGTCGTCGCCGGGCACGCGCTCGATGAAGGCGTCCGGCAGGCCGCGCTGTTCATCCGGGCCGAAGGTCAGCACCGTATCGTTCTCACGCAGGTTCTGCTGGAACTGCTGGCCCAGTTCCTCGATGCGCTGCAACAGCGTCTTGGCGCGCTGGCGACGCTCGTCGGGCAGAGCCACGCCGCTGTCCTCGAATTCGGCCAGCAGATGGGTCTGCAGGGCTTTGTCCGCGGCGTCATCGGGCACCACTGCCTGCACGCGCTGGAACAGCGCCGGGTTCTGGTAAAGGTCGGTCTCCAGCCTCGTGGTGCGGTTGATGCAGTCCTGTCCGGCATCCCGCACGGCCTGGTCCGGGTGAACGTAGGCCTGCAGGTAGGCCGGGCCGATGCGGTCCGACATCGCCATGTACAGGTCGTCCCACGCGGCCAGCACGTTGTCGACACCGGCCTGGTCGATCGGTACCTGGCGGATGTCTTCGGCCGCCTCACGGGCGGCCGCGAGACCGGCGTCGCAGGCCCGGTTCACGGCCTCGGCCGTGTCGAATATCTCGATGGTGGTGCGTGCCGAGGCAGGGCCGCCGGCAAGCACCAGCAGCAGGCAGGGCAGCAGGAAGCGTCGGTTCATCGGGATTTCTCCATGTGATCCAGCCACAGGGCGGTGGCACCGGCTACCGCGGCCGGCATGACGATCAGGTTGGCCAGCGGAACCATCGTGAACAGCGTGGCGGTGGCGCCGAACCCCAGGTTGAGCCAGCGGCGTTCGCGCAGCCGGCGCAGCTTGTCGGCGAAGGTCATGCCGCGGTTGCCCATCGGGTTGTCCAGGTACTCGAAGGCCAGCATGAAGGCACCGAACGCGAACCACAGCGCGGGCACGACCGTACCCAGCAGCGGAATCGGCAGCAGGACCAGGGTCAGCAGCAACAGCAGCACGGCCCGGCCCAGATACCAGCGCCAGCGGCGCAGTTCGCCGCCGACGGCATCCACCAGTTCGCCGCGCCAGCTACGGCCGGACTCGGGCTCCCGGCCGGTGAGGTGGCGTTCTACCCGGGATGACAGGATGCCGTTGAACGGCCCCGCAATCAGGTTGGCCAGTAGCGTGAACACGTAGCAGAACAGCAGCAGCGCCAGCAGCATGGCCAGCCACCACAGCAGGCTCTCCAGCCAGGCCAGCCAGCCCGGCAGTCCCGCCAGCCAGCTGTCCAGCCAGCCCTCGAGCTGATTGCCGAACAGCCACATCAACAACCCGATAACCAGTATATTGATGGCGATAGGGGCGAGCACGAACTTGCGCAGGCCGGGTTCGGTGATCAGGCGGAAACCCCGTAGCAGGTAACCCGGACCCACGGCCAGATCGGTGATCCGGTTCAGGTTTGGTTCAGTATTCGGCCGGTATGGTGTAGCGGTATTGGACATCACCCCGACTGGCAGTTGTCAAAAGGAGAAATCATGACACAACGCAAATCCGTGATGACGTGGGTGTTCGCCCTGGCGCTGACGCTGGGCGTGGCCGGCTGTGGTGCGGAAAGCGACCAGGCCGACACCGAATCGGCCGAAACGGCGCCAGCCGCACAGGAACAGGCTGCGGCCAAGCCGGCACCGCAGAAAGCTGAAGAGCCGCCGGTCTGCGGCAATTGCGGCACCATCACCTCGATCCAGGAGCGCAAGACCGAGGGCAGCAACAAGAGCAAGGGTGCTATCGCCGGTGCCGTGGCTGGCGCTATCGCCGGTGTCGTGGTCGGCAATCAGATCGGCAGTGGCTCCGGCAAGGATCTGGCCAAGGTGGTTGGCGGTGTCGGCGGCGCAGCGGCTGGCCACCAGGTCGGCAAACGCCTGGACACCGATACCTACTACGCCGTGACCGTCAACATGGAGACCGGCGGCAGTCAGACCATCAATGTGGCCGATGCGACACCGCTCTCGGTCGGTCAGCAGGTGAAGGTGGACGGCAACAACATCGTGCTTCGCTAGCTGATCGGACTGATCAGGGCAGGTTCACCGGCGCCGGCGGCTCCCAGCCCTCGGTGCGGTGCTCCGCCACCACGGTGGTATCGATACCGCCCCGAACGTAGAACTCGGCGGTCAGGCGCAGGAAACGCGGCGCCATGGCCGCCACCAGGTCGTCCAGGATGCGGTTGGTCACCGCCTCGTGGAACGCGCCCTCGTCGCGGAACGACCAGATATACAGCTTCAGCGACTTCAACTCCACGCAGCGCTGGTCCGGCACGTAGGCCAGGTGCAGCGTGGCGAAGTCCGGCTGGCCGGTCTTCGGACAAAGGCAGGTGAATTCCGGTATCCGCATGCGGATGGTGTAATCCCGCTCCGGCTGGGGATTGTCGAAGGTGTCCAGCTGGTTGCTCGGCGAGGTGGTCATGCGCGTGTCATCGGGGGTTGGTTCGGGGCCGCGTAGGTTACACTAGCGCAGCGTTTCGCAACGGGCCCGGCCAGCCGCCGGGGCCCGGATAACAATGACCGTGCCGGATCCGGCCAGTGGCCGGACGCGGGGTGCAACCCGGCACGCGACATGGGGCATCGATGCGGCTGACCGCCATCAAACTCGCCGGCTTCAAATCCTTCGTGGAGCCGACCACACTGCGTCTGACCAGCAATCTGGCCGGCATAGTCGGGCCCAACGGTTGCGGCAAGTCCAACGTGATCGACGCCGTGCGCTGGGTCACCGGCGAATCCAGCGCCAAGCAGCTGCGCGGCGAGGCGCTCGAGGACGTCATCTTCAACGGGTCGCGGTCGCGCAAGCCGGTTGGCCGAGCGTCAGTGGAACTGCTGTTCGACAACAGCGACGGCAAGCTGGGCGGCCAGTACGCCGGCTTCGCCGAAATCGCCATCCGGCGCGAGCTCTCGCGCGACGGCCAGTCCCAGTACCGCATCAACGGCGCTCGCTGCCGCCGTCGCGACGTGGTGGATCTGTTTCTCGGCACCGGTCTGGGCGGGCGCAGTAACTATGCGGTGATCGAGCAGGGATCGGTCAACCGGTTGATCGAGGCGCGTCCGGAGGACATGCGGCAGGTGCTCGAGGAAGCCGCGGGCATCTCCCGGTACAAGGAGCGACGTCGGGAGACGGAGAACCGCATCCGCCACACCCGGGAGAATCTGGACCGCCTCAACGACCTGATCAGCGAAGTCACCCAGCGGCTGGCCCAGCTCCAGCGCCAGGCTGCCAACGCCGAAAAGTACAAGCAGTACAAGAGCGAGGAACGCCGACTGCGCGCCGAACTGCTGGCCCTGCGCTGGCGCGAGCTCGACGGCGAAGCCGAACACCAGCAGACCCAGCTGGATGCCAGCAAGCGGGAACTGGAAACCCAGCGGGAGCAGGCCCGGGATCTGGCTGAACGCCGCCAGACAGAACAGACCGAGCAGCAGCGCGCCACCCAGGCCAGTCAGCAACAGCAGGCGGATTTCTACGCCGCCGAGGCCGAGGTGGCGCGGGTCGAGCAATCGCTGGCCCACGCCCGCGAGCTGGCTCGTGTGAAGCAGGCGGAAACCCGCGACATGGAAAGCCAGCTGGAAGATCTGGACCAGCGCATCGACGCCGCCGGCCGGGAACGCGCCCAGCTGCAGCAGGCGATCGACGACCAGAGCCGTCAGCTGGAAGCGGCCGTGGCCGAGCACAAGCAGGCCCAGGCCCGCCTGGGCAGTGCCGAACAGGCGGCCGAGGAGGGCGAAAGCGCCTGGGAAAGCCTGGCCGGCGACGAGAACAACCCGCTGCAGCGGGCGGAAACCGAGCGTGCCCGGCTGGAACATCTGGAGCAGAATCTCGCCGCCCTGGGCGAACGCCTGGATCGGCTGCTGGCCGAACGTGGCCGCATCGACGACGACGGCCCCAAGCAGGCCCTGACTGATGTCGAGGAAGCCCTGCAGGCCCTGGCCGGGGATCTGGAAACTGCCCGCGAGGATCAGCAATCCGCCGAGACCGATCTCACCCGTCTGCGCGACAACCGTCGCGCCGTGGACACGACCCTGCACGAGACCCGCGACGCCCTGGCAGCCGCGCGCGGCCGGCTGTCCTCGCTGGAAGCTCTGCAACAGGCGGCGCTGCGCGAGGATGACCAGGAGCTGCGCGAGTGGCTGATCGCTCGCAGCTGGGACGACGCCGCCAGCGCCGCCCATCAGCTGCGGGTTGCCGATGGCTGGGAGGCCGCGGCGGAGGCCGCGCTGGGCGGGTTCCTGCGGGCGCTGTGCCTGCCCGATCTGGATGCCCGTGTCGGCGAGGTCAACGAGTGGCCGGGTCAGGGGCTGACCCTGATCCACCAGGATCGCGAGGATCACGGCCCGCACGGGGCCGGCGGACCGCGGGGCACCCGCTCGCTGTCGTCGGTGCTGAGCGGCCCGGCAGTCCTGCGCCAGCTGGCTCAGCGGATTTTCCTGGTCGAGAACGAACGCGATGCCCATGAGCTGGTCGATCAGCTGCAGCCGGGCCAGATGCTGGTGACCCGCGCCGGATTCTGTCTGGGCCCCGGCTGGCTGCGCGTGCCCCGTCAGGACAGCGACGAACCCGGCGTGCTCAAGCGCGAGCAGGCCATCGATGAGCTGCACAGGGAAATCGACCGGCTGGCGGCGACCGAAACCGATCGTGCCGACGAGCTGGACGGCCTGCGTCAGCGCATTCAGGCCGCGGAAACCCGCCGCACCGAGCTCACCGAGCGGCTCGACGACCTGCGCCGCCGTCACGGTGAGCGGCTGGCCGAGCGGCAGGGTCTCACCGTCCGGGTGGAACAGATCCAGCGCCGGCGGCGCGAGCTCGACGCCGAAATCGAGGACCTCACCCGTCAGCGCAAGGAACACGAGCAGGCGGTGTCCCAGGCCCGGGAGCGGCTGGACGGCACCGCCGAGGCGGCGCGCGATTTCGTCCAGCGCCGCCAGACCCTGCAGGAACAGCTGCGCGAACAGCGCGAGCAGCGCGACCGCGCCCGGCGGGAGTGCGACGAGGTGGCCCAGCGCCAGCAGAATCTGCGGCTGGAGGTAACCGGCAAGCGCAGCGCCCTGGAAGCTGCCGAACAGCGGCTGGCCGATCTGCGTCAGCGGCGGACCCGCAGTGCCGAGCGGTTGCAGGTGCTGCAGGCCGAACTGGCCCAGTCCGCCCCGGAAACCGACCTCTCGCATGCCCGGGCCGAGGCCGAGTCGCGGCGAGAAGCCGCCCGCAAGGCGCTGGAAGCCGCCCGCACCGGGTTGGCGGATATCGAGGCCCGGGTGGCCGATCTCAGCCAGCGGGCGCAGGCGCTGGAAGCCGGCCTGGAGGCGGCCCGCGAGCGGGTCCAGCAGGCGCGGGTGGCCTTCGAGTCCGCATCGGTTCGTCGCCAGACGCTGGAGGAACAGCTGGCCGAGGCCGGCTACGCCCCGCGCCCCCTCTGCGACGAGTTGGCCGAGGATGCCGGCCCGGCGGACTGGGAGGCGCGGCTGGAATCTCTGGAACGGCGCATCCAGCGACTGGGGGCGATCAACCTTGCCGCGATCGAGGAATTCGAGACAGAGAAAGAGCGGGAGGAATATCTCCAGGGGCAGTACGACGACCTCATGGAGGCACTCGGCACGCTGGAACAGGCGATTGCCAAGATCGACCGCGAAACCCGCTCGCGCTTCCGCGACACCTACGAGCAGGTCAATCAGCGGCTGGGCGCGCTGTTCCCGGTGCTGTTCGGCGGTGGGGAAGCCCGACTGGAACTTACCGAGGACGACCTGCTGGCCACCGGTGTACGCATCATGGCACGGCCGCCGGGCAAGCGGAATGCCTCCATCCAGATGCTCTCCGGCGGGGAGAAGGCGCTCACTGCGGTGGCACTGCTGTTCGCCCTGTTCGAACTCAACCCGGCCCCGTTCTGCATGCTGGACGAGATCGACGCACCGCTGGACGACGCCAACGTCTCGCGTTTCTGCGACCTGGTCGGCCGCATGGCGGAGCAGGTCCAGTTCATCGTCATCACCCACAACAAGCTCACCATGGAGCTGGTGCAGCAACTGCATGGGGTGACCATGCAGGAACCGGGCGTGTCCCGGCTGGTCAGTGTGGATATCGATCAGGCGCTGGAAATGGCAAGCTAGAGGCGGGACCGGCTCCAGATGCGACACGCGATTCGACAGACGGAAATCTCATGACCGGCATTCAATGGGTATTGCTGATCCTGGTGGCCGGGGCGGTCGTCGGGGTTTACTTCTACCTGCGGCGGCAGTCCGGCGTGGACCCGTGGCAGGGCATGGAAGAGGGCGCGGACGGCATCGACCGGGGAGAATCCCTGGGTGGTGACTCCTATATTGTGGGCGTGCGCACCGTCGGCGGCCAGACCGAGGCCCAGGCGCCGCCATCGGGCCCCTCGGTGCCGCCGCAGTCCGACGCCGCGCCGCCACCGGCCGGTGACGATGCCGACGAACCCTCCTGGATGAACTTCACCACTGGCCGCGAGACCCCACAGCCGACGCGCAGCGAACCGGTCGAGGCGGTGCGCCCGCAGCGACCACCCAGCGGCGAGCAGCGGTTGTTCGTGCTGCACATATCCAGCCGCGACGGCAGCCTCTATGACGGGCCGGATATCCACGCCGCGCTGCAGGAGCAAAAGCTCAAGTTCGGGCTGCACGGTATCTACCATCGCATCACCGAGGCCAACGGCGTGCCCGAGTCAGTGTTTTCGGTGGCCAACATCCTCAAGCCGGGCTTTCTTGATCCGGTGGAGGCCGACCATCTGCAGACCCCGGGGCTGGCGCTGTTCCTGCAGTTGCCGGGACCGCTGGAGGGCAGCCGTGCGGCGCGCGATCTGCTGGACACCGCGGCGGCGCTGGCCGAGCGGCTGGGCGCGGAGGTACTCGACGACAAGCGCAGCCTGCTCAAGCCCCAGACCGCCCAGTACATGCTGGACGAGATCGCCGAACTGGATCGCCGTCAGCGGCTCGCAGCCCACCGGTGAGCGGTCGCGGGGTCGCGGCGCGTCTCGAAGAATTACGCCGCACGCTCAACGAGCACAATTACCGCTACTACGTGCTCGACGAGCCGGCCGTCAGTGACGCCGAGTACGACCGCCTGTTTCGTGAACTCGAGGCGCTGGAAGCCGAGCACCCGGAGCTGGTCACCGCGGACTCGCCTACCCGCAAGGTCGGCGCGCCGCCGGCCGATATGTTCCGGGCCGTCACCCATCGCCAGCCGATGCTGTCGCTGGGCAACTGCTTCGACGACGCCGAACTGGCCGATTTCGATCGCCGCGTGCGCGAGGGTCTCGGAATCGAACAGGTCCATTACACCGCCGAACCCAAACTCGACGGGATTGCTGTCAATCTGCTTTATGAAGATGGCGTGCTGACGCGGGGCGCCACCCGCGGTGATGGCGATCAGGGCGAGGACATCACCGACAACGTGCGTACCATCCGCAATCTGCCGCTACGCCTGCGCACCGACCGGCCGCCGGCGGCACTCGAGATTCGCGGCGAGGTGATCCTGCCGCGATCCCGCTTCGAGGCTCTTAACCGGGGGCTGGCCGAAAACGGCGAGAAGACCTTCGTGAACCCCCGCAACGCCGCGGCCGGCAGCCTGCGGCAACTGGACTCGGCGGTCACCGCCCGTCGCCCGCTGATGCTGCAGGTGTACGGGGTGGGCGACGTCGCGGGCGCCGAGCTGCCCGTCAGCCACCGTGAACTGCTGGCACGACTGCAGGACTGGGGGTTGCCGGTCAATCAGTTTGTGCAGGTCGTGGATGGCCTGGACGGCTGTCGTGATTATTACCGGATCATGCTCGAGCGCCGCGACCGGCTCGACTACGACATCGACGGCTGCGTCTACAAGGTCGATGACCAGCGCCAGCGCGATGAACTGGGCTTCGTGGCCCGGGCCCCGCGCTGGGCGATTGCCCACAAGTTTCCGGCCGAAGAGGCGGTGACGGTGCTGCGCGATGTCGAATTCCAGGTCGGGCGCACCGGCGCGGTGACCCCAGTGGCCCGGCTCGAACCGGTATTCGTGGGCGGGGCGACTGTTTCCAACGCAACCCTGCACAACCTGGACGAGATCGCCCGCAAGGACGTGCGCATCGGCGACACCGTGGTGGTGCGCCGCGCCGGCGACGTGATTCCGGAGGTGGTGCGTCCGCTGCCGGACAAACGGCCCGGCAATGCCCGCGTGATCGAGTTGCCCGCCGAATGCCCGGTGTGTGGCTCGACCGTACGGCGCGACCCCGGCGAGGCCGTGGCCCGCTGTACCGGCGGGCTGTTCTGCCACGCCCAGCGCCGCGAGCGCCTCAAGCACTTTGCGGCCCGCAAGGCGATGGACATCGAGGGTCTGGGCTATCGTCAGATCGAACAGTTCGTGGACGAGCGTCTGCTCGAATCACCCGCCGATATCTACCGGTTGGCCGGGCATCGGGATGCCCTGGTTGAGCGTGACGGCTACGGCGAGAAATCGGTGGACAACCTGCTGGCTGCCATCGAGGCGAGCAAGCAGACCACACTCGGCCGCTTCCTGTTCGCGCTGGGCATCCGGGAGATCGGCGAGACCATGGCCCGCGACATGGCTGCCCATTTCGGAACCCTGGAGGCCCTCGACGACACCGCCCGCGCCTATGCCGACCGTCGTCGCGCCGCTCTCGCCGAGGTCGAAGGCGACGAGGCGGCCGCCGACAAACAGCTGCGTGATGATCCGCTGCGCCAGGTCCCGAATATCGGCCCGCGGGTGGCCGGTCAGCTCGGCGACTTCTTCGCCGAGCCGCACAACCGGGAGGTTGTTGCCGATCTGCGCGCGATCGGCGTGAGCTGGCCGCAGGCAGATCCCGCCGCCGCCGGCGGCCAGCCCCTGTCCGGCAGGACCTTCGTGCTCACCGGCACCCTGGCGGACTGGACCCGCGACGAGGCCCGGGCCGCGATCGAGGCCGCCGGGGGTCGGGTGACCTCGAGCGTGTCGAGCAAGACCGATTACGTGGTGGCCGGGTCTGATCCCGGTTCCAAGCGAGACAAGGCCGAGCGCCTGGGCGTCACCCTGCTCGACGAGGCCGGCCTGCGGGCGCTGCTGGCGAACGAACCGGACCCGCCCGGGTCCGAGTAGGCAAATCCATCTCATCCCGAACAGCCCTCTCATGACCATGACATTCTTCCGACGCCTGCCACCGCGGCGGTTCACCGCCGGCACCGTTTTCTGGGCACTGGCACTCGGCGGCATCAGCGCCTGCACCGCGGCCGAGCCGCCGGACGGCATGGTCAGCAGCGAGCAGGCGAATTTTCAGGTGGAAACGGTCGCCGAGGGGCTGAATCAGCCCTGGTCACTGGCCTTTCTGCCGGATGGCGACAGGCTCGTGACCGAGCGGGGCGGGCGGCTGCTGCGCCTGTCCGACGGCGAAGCCCGAGCCATCGAGGGCGTGCCGGAGGTGGCCACGGTCAACCAGGGCGGGTTGCTGGACGTGGTCCTGCACCCGGCGTTTGCGGACAACCGGCTCATCTACTTCTGCTATGCTGCGGCCGCCGATGGCGGCTATGCCACCCGCCTGGCCCGGGCGCGGCTGACCGATGATCGATTGGCGGATCTCGAGGTGCTGTTCACCGCCGAACCCTATGTGCGTGGCGGTCGCCACTTCGGGTCCCGTATCGTGTTCCGGGACGGGTATCTGTTCCTCACCGCCGGTGAACGGGGTAATCGCGAACACGCCCAGCAGCTCGACAAGTATCACGGCAAACTGATCCGCCTGACCCTGGATGGTGACATCCCGGACGACAATCCGTTCGTTGGCGACAGCGATGCCCGGCCCGGCATCTACAGCTACGGACACCGCAACCCCCAGGGCATGATCGTGCATCCGGACACCGGCGACATCTGGCTGCACGAGCACGGGCCGCAGGGTGGTGACGAGATCAATCGCATCCGCGCGGGGGCCAACTATGGCTGGCCGGTGGCCACCTTCGGCGAGAACTACGGCGGCGGGCGGTTCGCCCCCGAACCGCCGCTCGAGGGCACGGTGTCACCGGTGCATCACTGGACGCCGTCGATTGCGCCTTCGGGGATGGCCTTCTACCAGGGTGATGCTTTTCCGGCATGGCAGGGCGACCTGTTCGCCGGGGCGCTCAAGCTCACCCATCTGGCGCGGCTGGAGCTCGAGGACGGCGAGGTGGTGGCCGAGGAGCGGCTGCTCGACGACACCGGGATGCGGATACGTGACGTCCGCGTCGGGCCGGACGGATATGTCTATCTGCTGACGGACGGCAGCGACGGTCGGCTGCTGCGGCTGGTACCTGCGTCCTAGGATTTGCTTGCCCCACCTGCGGCACCCGGTTAGCCTGCCAGCCGGATTGCCGACGGGGATCGACCTTGGGAAGCCACTGGCTTGACGTGACCACCGACGAGATTCGCGCCCGGCGCGATGCGCAGGCGCAACTCGACCAGCGCCGGGCCGGGCGGCTCGATGCCGCCCAGCACTGCCTGACCGAGGTGGTTCAGCCGGTGTTCGAGGCCGTGGCTGAACAGCGGGGCTGGCAGTTGCAACGGGTCGATCCCGACCGCGCCAGTGGCCCGCCTGCCTTGCGCATGGTCGGCGAAGGCCTCAAGCCGGCCTGGGCCGAGGTGGGCTTCGACACCCTTACCGGCATGGCGGTGTTGCGTCGGCACCCGGGCGGCGCCGGCTCGAAACCGGCGGCCACGGCGCTGCGCTGTGGCGATCTGGACCGGGACGGGCTGACGCGCTGGCTTACAGGCTGAGCGTTGCCCCCAGGTAGAAGTTTCGGTCCGGGGCCGGTTCGAAGAAGCGCCCGTTGAAGTCGTTGATGCGGACGTTGCTGAAGAACTCGTCGTCCAGGATGTTGTTGATGCCCACGTGCACCGTGAGCAGGTTCTCCCAGAGCCGCTGCTCCACGCCGATGCGGCCGTTGACCACGCCGTAGCCGGCCACCTTTACTTGGTTGGCGTTGTCGGCGTACAGCTCGTCGTAGATCTGCACGTCGAGGATGGCGAAGCCGGTGCCGGGCTTGCGCCAGGCCAGCTCCCCGAAGAACACGCTCTCCGGAATGCCCGGGATGCGTTCGCCGGCGAAATCATTGCCGTTGACGTCGGTGAACTCCTGGAAGACGAAATCCGAGTAGGTGTAGGCAGCGCTCAGGCTCAGGTCGCTGGTGAGGTCCCAGGCCAGCGAGGCCTCGACACCGCGGCGCTCGGATTCGCCGGAGTTCTCGTAGAAGTCGCGCTCGCCCATGTCGAACACCACCAGTTCATCTTCCACGTCGACCCGGAACAGGGCCAGGTCGTAGCGGATGCGGGTGCCGATGAAGCCCTTGGCACCCACTTCGTAGTTGATCGCCTCCTGCGGCTGCAGGTCGGGGTTGAAACCGCCGCCCCCTGACGGATTGGCGAACTCGGTGAAGGTAGGGCTTTCGAACGCGGTGCCCACGGTGGTATAGACGCTGTGGCGCTGGGTCACGGCATAGGTGGCGCCGACGGTGCCGCTGAACTCGGAGAAGCTGCGTTCGCCCGAATCGTCGAAATCCCCGGGGCCGGCGCTGCGATCGTCGATGGTGAACTCGAGATCGTCGTAGCGGATTCCGGTGGTTAGGTCCAGGCGATCGGTCAGCGATAGCACGTTCTGGGCGTAGATGCCGATGGAATCGGCTTCTTCCTGCTGTTGCAGGGTGCGGGTGCCCGGCTGACCGCCCGGCTGGGTGACCAGGAAGCGTTCCCGGTCGTCCGACTGGAACTCGGCGTCCATCCCCATGGTGAAGCGGTTGGGGAAGCCGGCGATCGGCGCGGTGCGGGTGTACTGCAGGCCGGTGCCGTAGAAATCCCGGACATAGGCGATCAGGCTCGGGCCGGGAAAGGGCAGCTGCTGCTCGAAGTCGCGGCGGGTGTAGAACACCCGGCCGGTCAGCTGGTCCACGTCGCTCAGGGCGTGCTCGTAGATCACCCCCAGCGTCTGCTGATCCACTTCCTGGCCGGAATTTAGCCGGGCGGCGTTGGCCGAGGCCTGGCGCCGATCGTCCCGGACCTGGTCGCGGTCGATACCGGCCGGGTCCTCGCCCAGCGGCTGATCCAGCACGCGCACGATGGTCTCGATGCTGGCATCGTCGGACAGCTGCACGTTGAACTTGCCGTTGAATAGGCGCTTTTCGGTTTCGCTCTGGTCGCGATAGCCGCGGTAGTTCATGTTCCAGGCGCTCAGGGCGTAGCCCCAGCCGTCATGCTGTTTGGCGGCCCGGGCGCTGATCCGGTTGTAGCCGAAACTGCCGTACTCCGCCGCTGCTTCGCGCAGCGGATAGTCGGTGGGGGACAGGGTGTCGATGTCGATCACGCCGCCGGTGGCGTTGCCGTAGAGCGCCGAGGAGGGGCCGCGGATCACCTCGATATTCTCGACTGTGGTCAGGTCGATGGCGTCGGACTGGGACTGCCCGTCGACCACCGTTTCCGGAATGCCGTCCACTAGCAGCTTGATGCCGCGAATGCCGAAGGGACTGCGGGCGCCGAAGCCGCGGATGGATACCCGCAGGTTCTGGGCAAAGTTGTAGCGATTCTGGGCGAACAGGCCGGGGATGCGCACCAGCGATTCATCCAGCTGCAGGCCCTGCCGGCCCTGGGTCGCGTCCTGTTCGTCGACCACACCGACGGCCGCCGGGGTGTCCTGTAAATCCCGTTCGATGCGGGAGGAATCCACGGTGATTGGTTCCAGCTCGGTGGTCTCCTGACCATAGGCCGCGGGAACACCAGCGGCGGCCAGCAGCAGGGCACCGGTCAGGCGACGCGTGGGCATGGCGGTGTCAGTCGTCGGGCGCCAGGGCGCGGATGGATACAGCATGAATGTCAGTCCTCATCATGTCCCCGAGGGCGTCGTAAACCAGGCGATGGCGTTCCAGCAGGCTGCACCCGGCGAACCTGGCGGAACGGATCACCACCGCGAAATGGCCGAGACCGCTGCGGGCTCCGGCGTGGCCGATGTGCTTGTGGCTTTCATCGATCACGTCGATCTCGTTCGGGGCCAGTTCCGTGATCAGGGCCTCGCGGATACGCTGGACGCGCTCGGCCGTCACGCCGGCAGCACCTTCCGGAAGGGCCTGACCACGGTTTCACGGTAGACGCCGGCTTCCACGTAGGGGTCGGCATCGGCCCAGGCCCGGGCGTCCTCCAGGCTGTCGAACTCGGCCACCACCAGGCTGCCGGTGAAGCCGTTGTCGCCGGGGTCGTTGGCGTCGACCGCCGGGCAGGGGCCGGCGAGGATCAGGCGGCCCTGTTGCTGTAGCTCGTGCAGCCGCGCCAGATGGGCCTCGCGGGCAGGGCGGCGGCGGGGCAGGCTATCGTCGACGTCGGTGGAAATGAAGGCGTAGAGCATGTCAGGCCTCGTCGCTGGCGGATTCCTGAATGTGCGGGCTGAGGTAGAAGCCCACAGCGATCATGAATACCAGGCTCAACGCGGTTACGCCGAACAGCTTGAAGTTGACCCATACGGTTTCGCTGAAGCTGAACGCCACCGCCAGATTGAGTACCGCCATTAGCAGGAAGAAGCCGGTGGCCATGAAAGTCACCCGCCGCCAGATCAGCGCCGGCACGGTGATCTGGGATTCCAGTGCCCGCTGCACCAGGGTCTTGCGGCCGATGAAGGCGCTGGCGGCCAGGGCCAGGGCGAAGGCCACGTAGAGCACGCTGGGTTTGACCTTGATGAACAGCGGATCGTGCACGGCGAGAGTGAGTCCGCCGAACACTACCGCCAGCACCAGGGTCACCAGATGCATGTTAGATACCCGGCGCCTGACCAGCCAGGTGCCGGCTACCAGCACGATCAGGGCCACCATCAGCACGCCGGTGGCCACATAGATGTCGTACATGAAGTAGGCCACGCCGAAGGCGATCAGCGGCAGGTATTCCATCAAGGCGTTCATGGGCGCGATTGTACACAGACGGCGAGCCGCTGCAGCCGCCACCGTCGCGGCTGCTTGACCCGGTGCGCTATCCTCGCGCGCCATGGCAGAAACCATCCGCATCCATCCCGAGAACCCGCAGCAGCGGCTGGTGGCACGCGTGGCCGATCAACTGCGCGGCGGGGCGGTGATCGCCTATCCCACCGACTCCTCCTACGCGCTGGGCTGCGCCATCGGCAACAAGCCCGCCATCGACCGCATCCGCTGGATTCGCGGTTTCGGGCGCGAGCACTACTTCACCCTGCTGTGCCGCGATCTGTCGGAGATCGCCACCTATGCCAAGGTGGAGAACGCCAGCTTCCGGCTGCTCAAGGCGCTGACCCCGGGTCCCTACACCTTCGTGCTGCCGGCCACGCGCGAGGTGCCTCGCTGGCTGTGGCATCCCAAGCGCAAGACCATCGGCATCCGGGTGCCCACCCATTACACCGCCACGGCGATTGCCACGGCACTGGATTCTCCCATCATGTCGGTGACCGCGCTGCTGCCGGATGACGACATTCCGCTGTCCGATCCCGGCGATGTGCAGGCGCGTCTGGGCGCCCATGTGGACGTGGTGGTGGACAGCGGTGCCTGCAACCTGGAGCCGACCACGGTGATTGACCTGACCGGCACCACGCCGCGCATTCTCCGGGTTGGCCGCGGGCCGGTGGACGCGGTGACCGGCTGACGGTCGGGATTTCCGTATAATCCGGGCATCGTCTTCGCAACCCCTCGCCGCGTGCCCTCCAACACCGCCAAACCCGTCGTGCTTTCCGGTATCCAGCCCTCCGGTCGCCTCACCATCGGCAACTACATCGGGGCGCTGAAGAACTGGGTGGCGATGCAGGACACGCACGAATGCCTGTTCACGCTGGTGGATCTGCACGCCATCACCGTCCGCCAGGACCCGGCAGCCCTGCGCGAGTGCTGCCACGAATTCCTCTGCCTGTATCTGGCCTGCGGGCTGGACCCGGCGAAATCGACGCTGTTCGTGCAGTCGCATGTGCCGGCCCACTCCCAGCTGGCCTGGATCCTGAACTGTCACACCGCGATGGGCGAGCTCAATCGCATGACCCAGTTCAAGGACAAGTCGTCCAAGCACGCCGACAACATCAATGCCGGCCTGTTCGGCTACCCGGTGCTGATGGCCGCCGATATCCTTCTCTACCAGGCCGATGCGGTGCCGGTGGGCAACGATCAGAAGCAGCATCTGGAACTGGCGCGCAATCTGGCCCAGCGCTTCAATGCCCGCTACGAGGCCGAGGTGTTCACTGTGCCGGAGCCTTTCATTCCGGAGGTGGGGGCGCGGATCATGAGCCTGGGCGAGCCCACCGCCAAGATGTCCAAGTCCGACGAGGTGGAAGCCAACTATGTGGCCCTGCTGGACGAGCCCAAGCGGGTGGTCAAGAAGATCAAGCGCGCGGTCACCGATTCGGACGCCGAGATCCGCTTCGATGAGGCGGCCAAGCCGGGGGTTTCCAACCTCCTGTCGATGTACTCGGCGGTTACCGGCGAGCGCATTCCCGATCTCGAAGCCCGGTTCGCCGGCGAGGGTTACGGCAAGCTCAAGGGCGAGCTGGCGGATGCCGTGGTGGCCTTTCTGGAGCCGTTGCAGGAACGCTACCGGACGTTCCGGGATGATCCGGGCAGCCTCGACGCGATCCTCCGGGATGGCGCCCGGGCGGCCCGCGAGCGGGCGGCGCCGACGCTGGATCGCGTGTTCGAGGTCAGCGGCTTCATTCCGGCCGCTACCGGATGAGCGAACACCCGGCCGATTTCGTCGACGAGCCACCGCCCGCGGCGATCCTGGTCCGCGGCGAACGCCTGGACCAGCTGCCGGACGACCTCTACATCCCGCCCGATGCCCTGCGGGTCATTCTGGAGGCCTTCGAAGGCCCGCTCGACCTGCTGCTCTATCTGATCCGGCGGCAGAATCTGGATATTCTCGATATCCCCATCCAGCGGGTGGCCCAGCAGTACGTGGCCTACATCGAGCTGATGCAGGAACTGCAGATCGAACTGGCCGGGGAATACCTGCTGATGGCCGCGATGCTGGCCGAGATCAAATCGCGCATGCTGTTGCCCCGGCCCAGCGCCGAGGACGATGAAGGCGACGATCCCAGGGCCGAACTGGTGCGGCGGCTGCAGGAGTACGAGCAGTTCAAAACCGCCGCGGAGAATGTCGATACGCTGCCGCGAGTAGGGCGCGACATGGCGGTGGTGCAGCTGTCGGCCGAGCAGGTCGACATCGACCGGCCCCAGCCGATTCCGGCGCTGGCCGACCTGCTGCTGGCCTTCAAGGAGGTCATGCAGCGGGCGGAGCTGTTCGCCCATCACCAGATTGAGCGCGAGCCGCTGTCGGTGCGTGAACGCATGAGCGGTATCCTGCAGCGGCTGCAGGGCCGGGGCGCGACCCCGTTTTCCAGTCTGTTCCCGAAAAGCGAGGGGCGGATGGGCGTGGTGGTGACCTTTCTCGCGATCCTGGAACTGGTGCGCGAAGCGCTGGTGGAAGTGGAGCAGACCGAACCCTATGCGCCGTTGTCCCTGCAGGTGGCCGGGGCTCGCGGCGACCGCCGCGGCAACGACGACGTGATCACGAGCGATGGCGATGATTGAGGAAAAGATACTGGGCTGCGTGGAAGCCCTGCTGATGGCCGCGGACGGCCCGCTGACCGTGGCCCGGCTGGAAATCCTGCTGGCGGAAGACGGGGCGCCGGATCGCAAGGCCATCCGCACGGCGCTGTCGGCGCTGCAGTCGGATTACGCCGGCCGCGCGGTGAATCTGGTCGAGGTTGCCGGGGGCTGGCGATTCCGGGTCGGCGCGGATTACGCTGGCCTGCTCGGCAAGCTGTGGGAGGAACGCCCCCCCAAGCTGTCGCGAGCGCTGCTGGAGACCCTGGCGTTGATCGCCTATCGCCAGCCGATTTCGCGCGGCGAGATCGAGGAAGTGCGCGGGGTGTCGGTGTCGTCATCCATCATCAAGACGCTGCTCGAACGTGAATGGGTGCGCGTTGTGGGCTACCGGGAAGTGCCCGGCCGGCCGGCGCTGTTCGGCACTACCAGCCAGTTTCTGGACGATCTCGATCTCAAGCGTCTGGAGGATCTGCCGTCGCTGCCGGAAATCCGCGACCTGGATGATCTCGACGCCGCGGCCGATCGGCTGCGCGCCGGTGCCTCGGACGAGCAGGAAGGCGAGGACGACCACGCCTCGACCACGCCCGAGGTGCCGGCCGCCGATGACGCCGATTCCCCCTCCGACGCGCTCCACTGATGGCCGAACGTCTCCAGAAGATGCTGGCCCGGGCGGGCTATGGTTCGCGGCGCGAGATCGAACGCTGGATCGCGGCCGGGCGCATCCGCGTGAACAACCAGGTGGCCGAACCCGGCCAGCCGGCCGGGCTCGATGACCGCATCACCCTGGATGGCCGACCGCTGTCCACTGCCCGGGCAGCTTCGGTGCCGCGCCGGGTGCTGGCCTACAAGAAGCATGTTGACCAGGTAGTCACCCGGCGCGACCCCCAGGGTCGGCCCACGGTGTTCGCCAGGCTGCCGCGGCTGGCCGCCGGGCGCTGGCTGGCGGTGGGGCGATTGGACGTCAATACCTCCGGATTGCTGCTGATGACCACCGATGGCGAGCTCAAGCGGCGTCTGGAGCATCCCAGCCATCGCCTGGAGCGTGAATACGCCGTGCGCGTGCACGGGCCGGTGGACGAGCCCATGCTGGATCGGCTCACGGAAGGGGTGATGCTCGAGGACGGACTGGCACGCTTCGATCGGATTCTGGAAGGGGAGAACCCCAGCCGGGCCAACCGCTGGTTCCGTGTGACGGTCACCGAAGGGCGCAACCGCGTGGTACGTCGCCTCTGGGCCAGCCAGGGGGTGGAGGTCAGCCGGCTGATGCGGGTGCGCTTCGGCCCGGTACCGTTGCCCACCGGGATCAAGGCCGGCGGCTGGCGCGAACTGGCGTCGAAGGAAGTGGCGGCGTTGGCCCGTGCGGTAGGTCTGTCCGGCCGCTAGACGCCCTGGCCCGGATCCAGCGTTTGCCCGTTGATGCCGTGGCCTGACGGTCCCAGCAGATGTAAACAGGCCGATACCGCCCGGTCTGTCGGCTGTGCGTTGTCGTCCCGGCTGGGAAAGGCGCGAGCCCGTAACGGCGTGGCCATCGGCCCCGGGCGCAGGGCATTGAAGCGCAATGCCTCGCGATGGCCGTGTTCGGTGGCGAACAGCGCCATCAGCGCCGATACTCCCGCCTTGGCGACCGCGTAGCCGCCCCAGAACGCGGTGTCGCCGCGCCCGACCTCGTCATCCAGAAACACCACTGAGGCATCCGGCGACTGGCCCAGCAGCGGAAGGCAGGCCTGGGTGAGCGCGAAGGGCACGGTCAGCCCCAGGTGCAGGGCGCGTTGCCACTCCTCCAGTTCCAGCCCAGCCAGCGGCGTGAGTGCCTGGAAGCGCACGGCGGCATGTACCACACCATCCAGCCGCCCCAGATCGGCCTCGATGCCTTCGGCCAGCGCCTGATAGGGATTGCCGCTGGCGCGGGTGAAATCCACCGGGAACAGGCAGGGGGCGGGCCCGCCGGCCGCCGTGAGGCGGTCGGAAAGCGCTTCCAGCTTCTTCTGCTGGCGGCTGGCCAGCACCAGCTGGGCGCCGGCCGCGGCGGCGGCCTCGGCCAGGGCGCGGCCGAAACCGCCGGTGGCGCCGGTTATCAGGATCACGCGATCCTGCAATGCGGGTTCAGGCATGGGTTTCCCGGATGGACAGAAGGTCGGCCACGGCAGCAGGCAGTTCCGATGCCTGGGTTATGAGCTGATCGGCGCCCCAGCCGGCGACGTCCTCGTCGCCGTCGAAATAGCCGTAGAGCACGCCGATGGTGGGCATGCCGGCGGCCCGGCCGGCAGCGATGTCCCGGTCGGAATCACCGACGTAGATGCAGTCGGCCGGCGCCAGCCCGAGCTGTTCGCAGGCCAGCAACAGCGGGTCGGGATGGGGCTTGGCCCGGGCGGCGCTGTCGCCGCCAATGACGCAGGCCGGCGGCGGAGAGAAGGCCATGGCGGTCATCAGCGGGTTGGCCAGGGCGCTCATCTTGTTGGTGACCACGCCCCACACGTGCCCTGCCGCCGCGATTTCGCCCAGCGCGGCGCGGATGCCGGGGAACGGCTGGACGATGTCCACCAAGCGCTTACGGTAACAGGTGAGGAATCTCCCGTAAGCATCTGAATATTCAGTGTCATTCGGCGTCAGTCCCAGGCCGCGGAAAAGCATGCCGCGCCCGCCCATCGAGGCGGTGTGACGCAGGGCGGCCAGCGGCAGCGGGGTCAGGCCCCGTTCGCGGCGCAGATCGTTGAGGGCGCCGGCCAGGTCGGGCGCGGTGTCGAGCAGGGTGCCGTCCAGGTCCAGCAGGACCCCGTGACGGCTCATGCGCCGTCCCCGGTCGGGCGGACCGCGTGCAGGAAATAGTTGACGTCCGGCCGGGTGCCGAAACGGGTAGTGCGCAGGAAGGGGTTGTAGTGCATGCCGGCGATTTCCCGGGTGGCCAGTCCGCTGTGGCGTGCCCAGCCGGACAGTTCCGACGGCCGGATGAACTTGGCGTATTCGTGGGTGCCGCGCGGTAGCAGGCCGAGCACGTACTCGGCACCGGCAATCGCCAGCAGCCAGGCGGCGGGGCTGCGATTGATGGTGGAGAACACGACCGCGCCGCCGGGCTTCACCAGCCGGGCGCAGTCATCCACGATCACGCCGGGATCGTCGACGTGTTCGAGCATTTCCAGACAGGTGACCAGATCGAAGCGGCCGGCGGCCTCGGCGGCCAGATCGCGGGTGCTCCGACACTGATAGACTACGTCCAGGCCACTGTCGGCCGCATGTGCCGTGGCGGCCTCGATCAATCCCGGCGCCAGATCGATACCGATCACGTGGGCACCAGCGCGAGTCATCGCCTCGCTGAGCAGGCCGGCCCCGCAGCCCACGTCCAGCACTCGCTTGCCGGCCAGGCCTACCCGGCGGTCGATCCAGCTTGTGCGCGCCGGATTGATGTCGTGCAGGGGGCGCATGTCGCCGTCGGGATCCCACCAGCGCTGGGCCAGGGCATCGAATTTGACGAGTTCTTCCTGTTGACTGGTGTTGCTCATGGTTCGCTCAACATTAACCGCAAAGGACGCGAAGAACGCAAAGCCGGGATGGATTGAGAAAACCCTCGGCGAGCTTTGCGTCCTTTGCGTTTGATCTTCAGGTCCGCAGAAGTGTCTGCCAGTGATCGACGCGGGCCAGCGTGTCGTCAAGATCGATGGTGGTCAGCTGGCGGTCCCGCAGCAAACGTTTGCCGGCCACCCAGGTGTCGGTGACCTGACGACGGTCGCTGCTGTAGACGATCTGCGCCACCGGGTCGTACAGGGGGCGGGTTTCCGGGGTGTCCAGGTCGATGGCGGTGCAATCCGCCCACTTGCCTGGCTCCAGGGAGCCGGTGTCCGCGTCCAGGCCCAGCGCCCGGGCACCGTTGAGGGTGGCCATCTGGAGAACGGTGGCGGCGGGCAGGGCGGCCGCGTCACCGGCGGCAAGCTTGCCGATCAGGGCAGCGGTGCGCATCTCGCCGATCATGTCCAGATCGTTGTTGCTGGCGGCGCCGTCGGTGCCGAGCGCCACGTTGACCCCGGCGTCCAGCAATTTCGCCACCGGGCACAGGCCGCTTGCCAGCTTGAGATTCGACTCCGGCGAATGCAGCACGTGGACGCCGGCGCGGGCGCAATCCGCGATCTCCGCATCCGTGAGCTGGGTCATGTGCACAGCCAGCAGATTGGGCGTGACCAGACCCAAGTCGGCCAGCCGGGCCAGCGGGCGGCGACCGTCGTTCTGTTCGGCCTGTTCCACCTCGAAGGCGGTCTCGTGCACGTGCATGTGGACCCGCAGGTCCATCTCGTCGGCCCGGGTGCGCACCGCCCGCAGCGGCTCGTCGGACACGGTGTAGGGCGCATGCGGCGCGAAGTTGGTGCTGATCAGCGGATGATCGCGGTAGGCGTCGCGCACCTGCTGGCCCTTGGCCAGGTATTCCTCGGTGGTACTGGCCCAGGGGGTGGGGAAATCGATCAGGATCATGCCGATGGCTGCCCGCATGCCGATGCGCGCAGTAGTCGCGGCGGTGACATCGGGGAAGAAGTACATGTCGTTGAAGCAGGTGGTGCCGCCGCGCAACATCTCGGCGGTGGCCAGCTGTACCCCGTCGGCGCAGAAGCCTTCGGACACGAAGCGGCCTTCCGCGGGCCAGATGTGTTCCTGCAGCCACTGCATCAGGGGTAGGTCGTCGGCCAACCCCCGCATCAGATTCATCGCCGCGTGGGTATGGGCGTTGATCAGCCCGGGAATCAGGGCCTGTCGCGGGAGTTCGATGGTCTCCCGTGCAGTGAAGCGCTCGCCGGCTTCCGCGGCCGGCAGCACCGCCAGGATGCGGCCGCCGTCCACCGCCAGGGCATGGCCTTCGAGCACCGCGCCCGAGGGCGCCACCGGAATCAACCAGCGCGGCAGGATCAGCGTGTCAATGTGCTGACGGGAGGCACTCATCAGGGGCGTGTGGCGGGCGATGTCGCGATGGCCGGGACTATATCAGACGGGGCCTCGCGGCAGGTGTCGGCATGCCCCGCCTATGCTAAAATGCGCCGCTTGATCAGGCCTGTTTGCGTGCGCATCCGCACGCCGGGCACCCACCTCCCGGCCCGGGCCGCACTAGCGGCCGGCCCGCATGAACGTGTGTACATTTATGGCCGAGGTTGCAAAAGAGATTCTGCCGGTCAATCTCGAGGACGAGATGCGGCAGTCCTACCTGGATTACGCCATGAGCGTGATCGTGGGCCGTGCCCTGCCGGACGTGCGCGACGGCCTCAAGCCGGTTCACCGGCGGGTGCTTCACGCGATGCGGGAGCTGGGCAACGACTGGAACAAGCCCTACAAGAAGTCCGCCCGCGTGGTCGGCGACGTGATCGGTAAGTACCACCCGCATGGCGACTCGGCCGTGTACGACACCATCGTGCGCATGGCCCAGGATTTCTCCATGCGCTACATGCTGGTGGACGGGCAGGGCAACTTCGGTTCGGTGGATGGCGATGCCCCGGCGGCCATGCGTTACACCGAAGTGCGCATGGCCAAGCTGGCGCACGAAATCCTGGCCGACATCGACAAGGACACGGTCGATTTCATCCCCAACTACGATGAATCCGAGACCGAGCCGGCGGTACTGCCGACGCGGCTGCCCAATCTGCTGGTCAACGGCGGCACCGGTATCGCGGTGGGCATGGCCACCAACATCCCGCCGCACAATCTGGGCGAGGTGATCAACGCCTGCATCGCCCTGATCGACGATGCCGAGCTGACCATCGACGATCTGATGCAGTACGTGCCGGCCCCGGACCTGCCCACCGCCGGCATCATCAACGGCGTGGACGGCATCCGCGAGGCCTACCGCACCGGTCGCGGCCGCATGTGGATGCGGGCGCGCGCGCACATCGAGGACATCGACGAGCGCGGCAAGCAGGCAATCGTGGTCACCGAGCTGCCCTACCAGGTCAACAAGGCCCGGCTGCTGGAAAAGATCGCCGAGATGGTCAAGGAAAAGCGGCTGGAGGGCATCACCGAACTGCGCGACGAGTCCGACAAGGACGGCATGCGCATGGTGATCGAGTTGCGCCGCGGCGAGACGCCGGAAGTGATCCTGAACAACCTGTATCGCCACTCGCAGATGCAGATGGTGTTCGGCATCAACATGGTGGCGCTGGATGGCGGCCAGCCGCGCACGCTCAATCTCAAGCAAATTCTGCAGGCCTTCCTGCGCCATCGGCGCGAGGTGGTGACCCGGCGCACCCAGTTCGAACTGGCCAAGGCGCGGGCCCGGGCCCATGTGCTGGAAGGCCTCACGGTGGCGCTTGCCAACATCGACGAGGTGATCGAGCTGATCCGCGCCTCGGCCAGCCCCACCGAAGCCCGCGAGGGTCTGATCAGCCGGACCTGGCCGCCGGGCCAGCTTACCGACATGCTGGGCCGGGCCGGTGCCGATGCCTCGCGGCCGCTGGACGTGCCGGAAGAATTCGGCATGACCGACCAGGGCTACCGGCTAACCGAGACCCAGGCCCAGGCGATTCTGGACCTGCGACTGCACCGGCTCACCGGGCTGGAGCAGGACAAGATTATCGAGGAGTTCGAGAAGCTCCTGGCCGAGATTGCCGATTTCATCGAGATTCTCTCCTCGGATGCCCGGTTGTTCGAGGTGATTCGCGGCGAGCTGGTGGAGATCAAGGAACAGTTCGGCGACGAGCGCCGCAGCGAGATTCTCGATGACCATCTCGATCTGACCACCGAGGACCTGATCACGCCCGAGGACGTGGTGGTCACGCTGACCCACGAGGGCTACGTGAAGTCCCAGCCGCTGGACGTCTATCAGGCGCAGCGGCGGGGCGGTCGCGGCCGTTCGGCCACCAAGACCAAGGACGAGGATTTCATCGACAAGCTGTGGGTCACCCACACCCACGACACGCTGCTGTGCTTCTCCTCGGCCGGCAAGGTCTACTGGCTGAAGGTGTACGAACTGCCCAGCGCCGGCCGCGGCGCCCGCGGCAAGCCGATCGTCAACATGCTGCCGCTGGAAAACGACGAACGCATCAGCCAGGTGCTGCCGGTCAAGAGCTTTGACACCGGCGAGAACGTGTTCTTCGCCACCCGCCGCGGTACGGTCAAGAAGACCCCGCTGGAATCGTTCTCCCGGCCGCGGGCCAACGGCATCATTGCCATCGACCTGCGGGCCGATGATGCGCTGGTCGGGGTCGACCTCACCGAGGGCGAATCCCAGATCATGCTGTTCTCCGACGGCGGCAAGGTGATCCGCTTCGCCGAGGCCGATGTCCGTTCGATGGGCCGCGTGGCGGCCGGCGTGCGCGGCATTCGTCTGGGCAAGGGCCAGTCCGTGATCGCGCTGATCGTGATGCGCGAAGGCCACATCCTCACCGTGAGCGAGCACGGCTACGGCAAGCGTACGCCGGTGGATGACTACCCGCTGCGGGGCCGCGGCGGTCAGGGCGTGCTGGCGCTTGCCCAGAGCGAGAAGACCGGCGCCGTGATCGGCGCCACCCAGGTCGGCGAAGACGACGAGGTGATGCTGATCACCAATATCGGCACGCTTATCCGCACGCCGGTGGCCGAGATCTCGATCGTCGGTCGCAATACCCAGGGCGTGCGCATCATCCGCATTGCCGACGAGCACAAGCTGGTGGGCATCGACCGCATCGCGGCGGACGAGGACGAGGGGGAAGACGCATAGTCGCACCGATCCGGCGCCCGCGCCGACGCGATTCTCGCCGTCCTGCCATGGGCGGGTCACGATAGTCGTTCAGGCTGTGCGCCCGCGAAACGACGGGTCTTTCATCGCATTCTTCAACACAAGAAGGTTTACATGGCACGAGTGTTCAATTTCAGTGCAGGCCCGGCGACGTTGCCGGAAAGCGTGCTCGCCCAGGTGCGCGACGACATGCTGGACTGGCAGGGCAGCGGCATGTCCGTCATGGAAATGAGTCACCGCGGGCCGGAGTTCGTATCCATCGCCGAGCAGGCCACGCAGGATCTGCGCACGCTGCTGGCGGTGCCGGACAACTACCGCATCCTGTTCCTGCAGGGCGGGGCCACCGCCCAGTTCGCCGGCGTGCCACTGAATCTGCCCGGCGATCGGGCTGACTACATCGTGACCGGCAACTGGGGCAAGAAGGCCCACAAGGAAGCCGGCAAGTATCTCGACGCTCGCGTGGCCGCCACCGGTGATGACGGTTTCACCTCGATTCCCGCCCAGAGCGACTGGGATCTGGATGCCGCTTCCCGCTACGTGCACATCACGCCCAACGAGACCATCCAGGGCGTGGAGTTCCCGAACGACCCCGACCTGGGCAGTGACGTGCCGCTGGTGGCCGACATGTCGTCGAATTTCCTGTCTCGGCCGGTGGACGTGTCGCGTTACGGCGTGATCTACGCCGGCGCCCAGAAGAACGCGGGCCCCGCGGGCATCTGCATGGTGATCGTGCGTGACGACCTGCTCGGCCACGCGGCGCCGGCCACGCCGATGGTGCTGGACTGGCAGGCCCAGCTGGAGGCCGACTCCATGCTCAATACGCCGTCCTGTTTCGCCTGGTACGTCTGCGGCCTGGTGTTCCGCTGGCTGCTGGACAACGGCGGCCTGGAGACCATGGCCGCCACCAACGCCCGCAAGGCATCGCGGCTGTACGACTTCATCGATCAGAGTGACTTCTACCGCAACCCGGTGGATCCGGCCGCCCGGTCACGCATGAATGTGCCGTTCCTGCTGGCGGACGACGGTCTGGACAAGACCTTCCTCAGCGAAGCGGGGGAAGCCGGCCTGTCGTCGCTCAAGGGGCATCGGTCGGTGGGCGGCATGCGCGCGAGCATCTACAACGCCATGCCGGAGGCCGGCGTGGAAGCGCTGATCGATTTCATGCGCGATTTCGAACAGCGCAACGGCTGACGCAAGCATTGCGTCCACGCCGATAAGAGGTAACCGCAGATTACGCAGATTTCACAGATTAAATAACGGAAACAAATGGTTGAGAATTTTCGTTAAACATCTGCGGTAGCCCGCGAAATCTGTGGTTAAAGTTTTCTTCAAAGCAAGAGCCCATGTACCGAATTCAGACGCTTAACAACATCTCGCCGCTCGGACTCGATCGGTTTCCCCGTAATCTCTACGAAGTGGCTTCCGAGCTATCGCGGCCCGATGCCGTGATGGTGCGGTCGGCCGACATGCACGGCCTGGATCTGGATGACACCATCAAGGCCATCGGTCGTGCCGGCGCCGGGGTCAACAACATCCCGGTCGATCGCATGAGCGAGCGCGGCGTGCCGGTGTTCAACGCCCCGGGCGCCAACGCCAACGCGGTCAAGGAGCTGGTGCTGGCGGGATTGTTCCTGGCGGCCCGCAACATCGTCCAGGCCTGGGATTACGTGCAGAAGCTGGATGACAGCGAGCCGGGCCTCAAGAAGAAGGTCGAAGCCGGCAAGAAGCAGTTCAAGGGCGTGGAGCTGCCGGGCCGGACCATCGGTGTGGTCGGCCTGGGCGCCATCGGCGTGAAGGTGGCCAACACGGCCCGTGACCTGGGCATGAACGTGCTCGGCTACGACCCGGGCATTACCGTGAGCAATGCCTGGCGGCTGCATGCCGGCGTGGAGCAGGCGCTGTCGGTGGATGAGCTCCTCTCGCGCTCCGATTTCGTGTCGATTCACGTGCCGCTGGTCGAGGGGACCGAGAATCTGATCGACGCCAAGCGCCTGCGCCTGATGCGTCAGAATTCGGTGCTGCTCAACTTCTCCCGGGCGGAGATCGTGGACGAGGCGGCGGTGCTGGAAGCGCTGGATGCGGAAAAACTGAGCACCTACGTGTGCGACTTCCCCACGATGGCGTCGAAGAATCACCCGAAGGTGGTGTCGCTGCCGCATCTGGGTGCTTCCACCGACGAGGCCGAGGACAACTGCGCGGTGATGGTGGCGGATCAGATCCGGGACTACCTCGAAGTGGGCAACGTCCGCAATTCGGTGAATTTCCCCGAAACCATCATGCCGCCCACCGACGGCGCGCATCGCATCTGCATTGTCAACGCCAACGTGCCCAACATGGTGGGGCAGATTTCCTCCACCCTGGCCCGGCATAAACTCAACATCGCGGACCTGATCAACAAGTCGCGCAACCAGATCGCCTATACCCTGGTGGACGTCGACACCGAAGCCGACGAGGCGGTGCTGGAGGAAATCCGGGGCATTGAAGGCGTACTGTCGGTGCGTTACCTCAACGCCGTGAGCGAACGCAGCAGCTGACACCATGACCGACGATGGCCTCAAGGCGGCGCGTGACCGCATCGACCGGCTCGACGAGCAGCTGCAGGCGCTGATCGGCGAACGGGCGGGTCTGGCCCAGGAAATCGCCCGTATCAAGGCGGATATCGACGGCGAGGCCGGCGACTGCTATCGCCCTGCCCGCGAGGCCGAGGTTCTGCGGGCGGTGGCGGCACGCAACCGCGGGCCGTTGTCCGACGAAACCGTCGTGCGTCTGATGCGCGAGGTGATGTCGGCCTGTCTGGCCCTGGAGTCGCCGCTCAAGGTGGCCTACCTGGGGCCGGAAGGCACCTACACCCAGGCGGCGGTCTACAAGCATTTCGGACATTCGGTCACGGCGGTACCGCTGGCGGCGATCGACGAGATATTCCGCGAGGTGGAGGCTGGCAACGCCGATTACGGCGTGGTGCCGGTGGAAAATTCCACCGAGGGCGTGGTCAGTCACACGCTGGACCAGCTGGTGGGAAGCCGCCTGTCGATCGTCGGCGAGGTGGCACTGGCGGTGCATCATCATCTGTTGTCGCATGCGTCAGACCTCAGCGAGGTCAAGCGGGTGGTGTCGCATGCCCAGTCGCTGGCGCAGTGCCGCAAGTGGCTGGACGCCAAGCTGCCCAGCGTGATGCGCGAGGCGGTTGCCAGCAACGGCGAGGCAGCCCGCATGGTCCGCGACGAGCCAGCCGCCGCCGCGATTGCCGGCCGGGCGGCGTCGGAGCTCTACGAACTGCCGATCCTGTGCGCCAATATCGAGGACGAGCCCAACAACACCACCCGTTTCCTGGTGCTGGGCCGTCAGTCGGTGCCGGCCACCGGCGAGGACATGACGTCCATTCTGGTATCCATCCACAACCGGCCGGGCATGCTGCACCGGCTGCTGGCCCCGGCCGCCGACGCCGGCGTGGATCTGTCGCGCATCGAGTCGCGGCCGTCCCGGCGTCAGGCCTGGGACTACAATTTCTTCATCGATCTGGAAGGCCACGTGGCCGAGGATCGCGTCCGGCAGGTCATCGACCGGATCGAGGCCGAAGCGGCCCATCTCAAGATTCTGGGGTCCTATCCCCGGGCCGTGCTCTGACGGCGCTGCCGCCACTTACGCCAACCGTTTTCTCGCCGATGCCCAGTTCGCTGCTAGACCATGTCAATGCGGGGATCCAGTCCCTGGCGCCCTACGAACCCGGCAAGCCGGTGGAGACCCTGCGCCGGGAGCTGGGTCTGACCGACATCATCAAACTGGCGTCCAACGAAAATCCCTTCGGCCCCTCGCCGAAGGCGGTGGCGGCGGTGACCGACGCAGCCGCCGAAGGCGCGCGCTATCCGGACGGCACCGGCTACCGACTCAAGCAGGCGCTGGCGTCGTTTCACGACATCGATCCGGCGCGCATCACCCTGGGCAATGGCTCCAATGATCTGCTGTGCCTGCTGGGCCAGATCCTGCTGGGGCCGGGCACCAACATCGTGATGGCGCGGCACGCCTTCGCCATCTATGCGCTGGTGGCCCTGGGCATGAACGCGGGGGTGCGCTGGGCCGAGGCCCGGGCGCCGGATTCGGTCATGCCATACGGCCATGATGCCGGTCAGCTGGCCGCGATGGTGGATGACGACACCCGCATCCTGTTCATCGCCAATCCCAACAATCCCACCGGTACCTGGCTGCCACCGGCGGCGATCGAGTCGTTGCTGGAACAGGTGCCGGCCCGGGTGATGGTGGTGCTGGACGAGGCCTACTGCGAATATCAGTCGCCGGATCAGCGGCCGGACAGCCGCGCCTGGCTCGAGCGCTATCCCAACCTGGTGGTGACCCGGACCTTCTCCAAGGCCTACGGGCTGGCCGGGATGCGGGTGGGATATGCCCTGTCACATGCGGATATCGCCGACCGGCTCAACCGGGTACGCCAGCCGTTCAACGTCAACAGCCTGGCCCTGGCTGCGGCCGAGGCGGCGCTGGGCGACGAGGCTCACCTGACCCGATCCGTCGATCACAACAATGCGGCGCTACCCGCCCTGACCGCTGGCCTGGAAGCGCTCGGCGGCCAGGTACTGCCGTCGCAGGCCAACTTCGTCACCGCGGACATGGGCATGGATGGCGATCAGGCCTTTCAGGCCCTGCTGCGGGAGGGCGTGATCGTCCGGCCGATGGCGGGTTATGGCCTGCCTCGCCATTTGCGTATCACCGTGGGTACCGAGGCCGAGAACGAACGCTTTCTGGCGGCGATGGGCCGCGTGCTGGATCGGGCTGGATGAATACGACACGCGTGACATCGGTCGCGATTATCGGCGTGGGTCTGATCGGCGGCTCCGCGGCTGCGGCATGGCGGCGGGCGGGCTGTGTCGATCGGTTGATCGGCGCCGGTCGCGGTCGGGCCAACCTGGAACGCGCGCTGGAACTTGGCCTGATCGACGAAATCGCCGAGTCGCCGGCGGACGCCGCAGCCCGGTCCGACCTGGTGCTGCTGGCCGTACCGGTTGGTGCCACCGCGGCGGTACTGGCCGATATCGCCCCCGCGCTGGGTGACCGGACGATCGTCACCGATGCCGGCAGCACCAAGACCGGCGTGGTGGCGGACGCCCGGCGCATCCTGGGGCGAGCTGCAGCACGGTTCGTGCCGGGCCATCCGGTGGCAGGGACGGAATACAGCGGCGCCGACGCCGCCTTCGCGGCGCTGTTCGAAAACCGCCGGGTGATTCTGACGCCCGATACCGAAACCGATCCGGCGGCACTTTCCACGGTGCGCGGTCTCTGGGAGGCGGCCGGGGCGCAGGTCTGCGAGATGACGCCCGAGCATCACGACGCGGTGCTGGCCGCGACCAGCCATCTGCCGCACGTGCTGGCCTACCAGCTGGTCGATACCCTGGCCGGCCTCGACGAACAGCAGGAAATCTTCGATTACGCCGCGGGCGGATTCGCCGATTTCACCCGCATTGCCAGTAGCAGCCCCGCCATGTGGAGCGACATCGTGCAGGCCAACCGCGACTGTCTGTTGCCCGTGATCGATCGTTATTTGGTCGAGTTGAGCACGCTGCGCCAGGCACTGGCCGATAACGACCGCGACGCCGTCAACCGGCGTTTCGAGCGGGCCAAGGCCGTTCGCGACCGGTTCGTGGACAACCGCACGGGCCGGACATGAGTCGGGTCGACTGGGACGTTCGCGGCGTGGCGTCGCCCGCCGGGGTGGTTCGGGTGCCGGGCGACAAGTCGATTTCCCACCGTGCCGTGATGCTGGCGGCGATTGCGGAAGGCCGCAGCGACATCAGCGGCTTTCTCGAGGGCGAGGATTGCCTGGCCACCATGCGGGCCTTCCAGGCGATGGGGGTGTCGATCGCGCGCCGGGGTGATCAGCTCGTGGTGGACGGCGTGGGACGCGATGGTCTCCAGCCGCCGGCCGAGCCGCTCGATCTGGGCAACTCCGGCACGTCGATGCGGCTGCTCGCGGGGCTGCTGGCCGGACAGGCATTCGATGTGACCCTCACCGGCGACGACAGCCTGCGGCGACGCCCCATGAAACGGGTGATCGACCCGCTGCGGCTGATGGGCGCGGCTATCGCCGGCGACGATCAGGGGCGGGCGCCGCTGCGCATCGGCGGCGGGGCCCGGCTTGCCGGCATCCACTACGATATGCCCGTTGCCAGCGCCCAGGTGGCCTCCTGCCTGCTGCTGGCCGGGCTGTATGCGAGCGGCGAAACGGTGGTGACCGAGCCCGGCGTCTGTCGCGACCACACCGAACGCATGCTCCAGGCCCTGGGTGCGGCGGTGACGCGGACCGGCAACGTTGTACGCCTGGCCGGCGGCCAGTCGCTGCAGGGCGGGGCCATCGAGGTGCCGGCGGATATTTCCTCGGCGGCATTCGCTCTGGTGGCCGGGGCAATCAGTCCCGATGCCGATCTGGTAATCGAAGCCGTGGGCATCAATCCCACGCGCACCGGTGTGATGCAGATACTGCGATCGATGGGTGCCGCCATCGAGTGCCGCAACGAGCGGATGTGCGGCGGCGAGCCGGTGGCCGACCTGCACGTTCGCGGCGGCGCGCTGAGCGGCATCGATATCGACCCGGAACTGGTGCCACTGGCCATCGACGAGTTTCCGGTGCTGTTCGTGGCCGCGGCCTGTGCGGCCGGCACCACGCGGTTGCGCGGCGCCGCGGAGTTGCGAGTCAAGGAAAGCGATCGCTTGGCGGTGATGGCCGCCGGCCTTCGGGCCATGGGCGTGGCGGTCACCGAATTCGAGGACGGCATCGACATCACCGGCGGCCCGCTGACGGGCGCGCGGGTCGACAGCCATGGCGACCACCGGGTGGCGATGGCCTTCGCGATTGCTGCGCTGCGAGCCGACGGGCCGGTCGTGATCGACGACTGCGCCAACGTGGCGACTTCGTTTCCCGGATTCGAGACGGTGGCGGGCCAGCTCGGGCTGGAAGTCGCCGTCCGTACCGGGACGTCGGCCTGACCATGCCAGCCGAACACGACTATGGCCACCTGGCTCCGGTGGTGGCCTTCGACGGGCCGGGCGGCTCCGGCAAGGGCACGCTGAGCCGGCTGGTGGCGGCACGTCTGGGCTGGCATCTGCTTGATTCGGGGGCGTTGTACCGGCTGGTGGCGGTGGTGGCCGCCCGCGAAGGCTGGGACCCCGAGAAGCCGGCGGATGTGGATCGGGCCGCCGCCGCGGCAGCAGCGCTGGACGTGGCCTTTCCGGTGGCGGGCGATGGCAGCGATGCCGCGGTGTTGCTGGCCGGTGAGAACGTGACCGCGGTGATCCGCGACGAGGCCGTGGCCCGGCTGGCATCCGGCTTTGCCGCCCATCCGCCGGTACGGGCGGCCCTACTCGAGCTGCAGCGGCGGTTGCGCCGGGAGCCCGGTCTGGTCGCGGACGGCCGCGACATGGGTACGGTAGTGTTTCCGGATGCCGAGCTCAAGCTCTACGTCACCGCCAGTCCCGATGAACGGGCACGACGCCGGTACGAACAGTTGTCGCTGTCTGGGGGCGGTGCTAACATTGATCAGATTTACTGGGACATTGTCGAGCGGGACGCGCGGGATCAAGCGCGCACGCACTCGCCGATGAAACCCGCGGCCGATGCCGTCGAGGTGGACACCACCGGCGAGGACGTCGAGCAAACGCTGGCACGCGTATTCGGATTACTGTCCGAGCGGGGGCTGGCCTGACGAGAAGAAGGAGGCCCGCGAGGGCATCAACGGACCGGTCCGGACGCAATGTCCGTGTCGGCGGTTTCACACAACAACACGGCACTTCGCCCGCCGGGCAACGACCCGCATTCGCCGGAGGCCGTAGGAATTTTCCTCAACCATGACTGAAAGTTTTGCCGAGCTATTTGAACAAAGCCTCAAGGGGCAGACCATGCTCCCCGGATCGCTGGTCGATGCCGAGGTGCTGGAAATCAAGTCCGACGTGGTCATCGTCGATGCCGGACTGAAGTCCGAGGGCGTCATCCCCATTGAGGAGTTCTACGACGAGCGCGGCGAACTCTCGATCAACGTGGGCGACCAGGTCGAGGTCGCTCTGGAAGCGGTTGAGGACGGCTTCGGCGCCACCCGGCTGTCGAAGGAAAAGGCGGAACGTATCCGCACCTGGGATTTCCTCAACACTGCCTACGAAAAGAGCGAGTCGGTGGCCGGCACCATCAGCGGCAAGGTCAAGGGCGGCTACACGGTGGACGTGGGCAATGTCCGCGCGTTCCTGCCGGGGTCGCTGGTGGATGTGCGTCCGGTGCGCGACACCACCTACCTGGAAGGCAAGCCGCTCGAGTTCCGCGTGATCAAGCTGGATCGCGCCCGCAACAACGTGGTGGTTTCGCGCCGCGACGTGCTGCAGGAAGAATACAGCGAGGAGCGCAAGCAGCTGCTGGAGACCCTGCAGGAAGGCGTGGTCCTCAAGGGCATCGTCAAGAACCTGGTCGACTACGGCGCGTTCGTGGACCTGGGCGGCATCGACGGTCTGCTGCACATTACCGACATGTCCTGGAAGCGGGTCAAGGATCCGTCCGAGGTGGTGGAAGTCGGCGCCGAAATCGAGGTCAAGGTACTCAAGTTCGACCGCGAACGCACCCGCGTGTCGCTGGGCCTGAAGCAGCTGGGCGACGATCCCTGGGTCAACATCGCCCGCCGCTACCCGGAGAACACCCGCCTGTTCGGCAATGTCACCAACATCACCGATTACGGCTCCTTCGTCGAGATCGAGGAAGGCGTCGAGGGTCTGGTGCACGTGTCCGAAATGGACTGGACCAACAAGAACGTCAACCCGGGTGCCGTGGTGGATGTCGGCGAGGAAGTCGAGGTCATGGTGCTCGAGATCGACGAGGAGCGTCGCCGCATCTCGCTGGGCATGAAGCAGTGCCGTGCCAACCCCTGGGACGATTTCTCGCAGAATCACCAGAAGGGCGACACCGTCTCCGGCCAGATCAAGTCGATTACCGACTTCGGTATTTTCGTCGGCCTGCCGGGCGGCATCGATGGCCTGGTGCATCTGTCGGATCTGTCCTGGAACGAACCGGGCGAGGATGCCGTGCGCAACTACCGTAAGGGCGAGGAAGTGGAAGCCGTGGTGCTTTCCATTGACTCCGACCGCGAGCGCATCTCGCTGGGCGTCAAGCAGCTGGCCCAGGATCCGCTGTCCGATTTCGTGGCCGCCCATCCCAAGGGCACCATCGTGACCGGCACCATCACCGAAGTGGATGCCAAGGGCGCCACGGTGCAGCTGACCGACGACATTTCCGGCTATATCCGTGCCTCGGATATCGCCCGCGACCGGGTCGAGGATGCTCGCAGCGTGCTGTCGCAGGGTGAGGAAGTCGAAGCCCGCTTCATGGGTCTGGACCGCAAGAACCGCACGGTCAGCCTGTCGATCAAGGCCAAGGAAGAAAAGGAAGAAAAGGAAGCGCTGCGCGAGTACGGCGATACCGAGAACACCACCGGTACCACCAGCCTCGGCGATCTGCTCAAGGAGCAGATGGGCGACCGGGAGTAGTCGGGACTCCCGGGTTCCTTTAAGTGCTTGACCGGGCACCGCTTGTCGGTGCCCGGTATTTGGTCTAGCCTCGAACAAGATGGGAGCAATATTGGCGGGGCTTCGATGACAAAATCCGAACTGATCGAGCGCTTGGTGGCCAGCCAGACGCATCTCGGGCACCGAGATGTGGAGTTGGCGGTCAAGCTGGTGCTGGATCGCGTGGCCAACGCGCTGGAAATCGGCGGGCGCATCGAAATACGCGGCTTCGGCAGCTTTTCTGTGCACCATCGTCCGGCACGCGTCGGACGCAACCCGAAGACGGGTGAGTCCGTGGATATTCCCGAGAAGTACGTGCCCCACTTCAAACCCGGCAAGGAGTTGCGCGAGCGCGTCAACGGCGGCCCCTGACCCTCCCGCTGGATCGCCGGCACGGCTGCTACAATCCGGTGCTGGTTTGGCTAGGCCTCACGGGTTTCCTCGCATGCTCCGACTGCTCCGCAATCTCGTTCTCGTGGCCGCCCTGGTACTGGGCGTGACCTTCGGGTTCTTCAATTTCCAGCTGGTGACCGTCGATCTGCTGTTCAGCGACGCGCGAGTGCCCCTGGTCGTGGTCCTGATCCTGGACTTCGCACTCGGTTTCGCCATTGCGCTGCTGCTGTTGCTCGGTCGCATGATGGGGTTGCGGCGGGAGCTGGCAAGGACGCAGCGCGGCCTGAAGGACGCGCGCACCGAGATCCGCAACCTGCGGAGCATGCCCATACACGATGCTTGACGGACTCTGGCTGGTCCTTCTGCTGCTGCCGCTGGCAGCGGCGTCGGGCTGGTACCTGCGCGGGCGCTTTCGCCCGGCCGAGGAGAATCCGCCGGTCGTCCACGCCGACTATCTGCGGGGCATCAGCCATCTGGTTAACGAGGACGCCGACAAGGCCATCGAGGTCTTCATGCGGCTGCTCGAGGTGGACAACGAGACGGTCGAGACCCACCTCGCGCTGGGCAATCTGTTCCGCCGGCAGGGCGAAGTCGACCGCGCATTGCGGGTCCACCAGAACCTGGTGGCCCGGCCCAATCTGAAGGCCATCCATCGCAACCAGGCCCGGTTCGAACTGGCACAGGACTATCTGCGCGCCGGGGTGCTCGACCGGGCGGAGGACCTGTTCCGCGAACTGGTGGATCAGGGCATGTTCCTGGAACGTTCGCTGGTGGGGCTGTTGTCGATCTACGAGGCCGAGCGGGACTGGCGCCAGGCGATCGAAACCACCCGTCGGCTGGAATCCGCCCGGGGGCAGGCGCTGCGGCCGGTGATCGCCCAGTATCACTGCGAAATGGCGGAAGCGGCTCGCGAATCCGGCGATGCCGATGCTGCCCTCAGCCATCTCGGCCGTGCCCGCCACGAGTACCGCGACTGCGTGCGCGCCAGCCTGCTGCGGGGCGAGATCGCCGAAGCCGCGGATGATCACACCGCAGCGATCAAGGCCTACCGGCAGGTGATTCGTCAGGATATCGATTTCGTGACCGAAATCATCGAGCCCCTGCGGCGCTGCCACGAGGTCCTTAGCCAGCCGGACGGGTATCGCAAGCTGCTGGAGCAGATCATCCCGCGTTATCCGGGGGCGGCGCCTTCCATCGCCATGGCCAGACTGATGCAGCGGGAAGGCGACAGTGACGGCGCCATCGCCTTTCTGGCCGATTATCTCCAGGGCGAGCCCAGCTGGATGGGGTTCTATCACCTGCTGGACCTGACCTCGACCGATTCACGTTCCGGGCTGTCGGGGCCGCTGGAAAGTCTGCGTCAGTCGCTGCAGCAGATCATGGAGCAGCAGCCGCGCTATCACTGCGGCCACTGCGGGTTCTCCGGACGGTATCTGCACTGGCAATGTCCCAGCTGCAAGCTCTGGAACAGCATGGCGCCGGTGCGCGATCTGCGCCCGGCTGTCTGACCACGGATTCCCTGATTTATACGGCTACCAGTCTCGCCGCCCGACTACACCCTCGATTCGCTTTCGGCATTCGCTTTCGGACCAGAGCCGATCGCACTGCTGACGGAAGCGGCTGAGCGCCGCCTGGATCCGGGATTCGGCCTGGCTGCTCAGATCCGGTAGTTCCAGCGCCGAGCGCAGCTTGAATATGGCGGCGCCGTATTCGCCACGCAGCCGATGCGCCTCGGCTTCCTGGTAATAAGCCTCTTCCGGCTGGTCCATCTCATCGGCCGCGCGTGCCAGCAACTGATGCAGGTGGGGATCGCGGTTGAGCATGCTGCTCTGGTCAAGCAGAAAGGCGCGGGTTTCGGCCGGCTGGTTGGTCCGCAGCAGCGCCTTGCCATAGGCAAGGATTACCGGCCGGTAGGAGGAGTACTCCCGCCGGAGCTGGTCGAGTGTTGCCAAGGCGGCGTCATCCTCTCCGGTTTCGAACTGTGTCTGGGCCAGGGCCAGGGCGAAGTGCGGATGTGCCGTGCCGGTCTTCTCGGTCAGGTTGGCGAGAATATCGCGAGCGGCCTCGCTTCGGCCGACGCGTGACAGTGCCAGGGCATAGCCATAGTCGTCCGCCGGGTGGGCCTGATCGCCATTGCGCTGTCCCTGGTAATAGGCCAGCGAATCGGTCGGCTGGCTGCTGGACAGTACCCGGGCCCGGGCCCGCATGAGTCGGTAGCGATCCGATTCCTGCATGTTGCCGGAACCGTAGTCGCGCGCCCGGGAGCGAGCTTCGGCGATACGCGTGGTGCTGATCGGATGGGTCAGCAGAATTTCCGGCAATTGGTTGCCGTAGAGGCGGGAGCGACGCTCCATCTTCTCGAAGAAGCTGCCCATGCCGTTCGGGTTATAGCCGGCGCCGGCGAGCGTTCGGATGCCCAGTCGGTCCGCTTCCAGTTCGTGTGCGCGGGTAAAGTTGATCTGCTGTTGCCCCATGCCGGAGATGCCCATGGTGATGGCGGCCTGGACCACCGCCGGGTTGCCGCCGCCGGCGATGATGGCCAGCAGCATGGCAGCGGCCGTGGCGATCGACATGCCCTGGGTGGCCTGGATCTGGCGGGCGATGTGGCGCTGGGTGACATGGGCTATTTCGTGGGCCATCACGCCGGCCATCTCGCTTTCCGTCTCCGATTCCATGATCAGACCGGCATTCATGCCGATATAACCACCGGGCAACGCGAACGCGTTAACCTGCTGGCTGTTGATTAGAAAGAACTCGAAATCGTCCGGTTGGCTACGGGTCTGCAACGCCAGCCGGGTGCCGACGCTGCGCAGATAGGCGGAAAGCTCGGGATCGTCCAGAATGGCGCCGTTCTTGAGAAGTTGCGACACCACCTGACGGCCGATGCGATCTTCCTCTGCCGGGGACATCACGGTATCCGCCGGCTGGCCGATCGACGGCAGGTCGTAATCGGCGGCGCTGGCCATCGTGCAGACGGTCAGCCCCAGACTTAGAAAGAAAAGGAACACGGGACGCACTAGGATGTTTCCGCTGACGGCACGGCATAATGGTACCGGGTTTGACGCCCGATTTCGGTGCCGGTTCAATCCCCGGTTCGGTCCGGCCCCCGGCGAGCATGGACAGCGACCCGAGTCACTGCGATGAACATCATAAGAGACTGGTTTTCCCGCCACTTTTCCGATCCCCAGGTGGTCACGCTGTCGCTGTTGCTGGGCGGCGGTATCCTGCTGGTAGTGTTCTTCGGCGGCTATCTGGCGCCGGTTTTCGCGGCGGTGGTTTTCGCCTACCTGCTGGAAGGGCCGGTGGCGCGGCTGGAACGCTGGCGGGTGCCGCGCCGCGCCGGCGCTGGGATGGTCTCGCTGGTACTACTGCTGGCGGTGCTGCTGAGCGCATTCGCGCTGGTGCCGCTGCTGGCCCGGCAGGTGGTGCAGATTCTCCAGGACGTACCGGCGGTCGTCGGCAGCATCCAGAACTGGCTGGAGGGGCTGCCGGAACGCTATCCGGCCCTGATCACCAAGGAACAGGTCGACGCGGTCATGAACGCCGCCACCCGGGATGTCGGTTCCCTGCGCCAGGTGGTGGTATCGCGGTCGGTGGTGGTGGGCGTGAGCCTGCTTTATCTGGCGGTCTACCTGGTGCTGGTGCCACTGCTGGTTTTCTTCCTGCTCAGCGACAAGGGCGCCATTCTGGCCTGGCTGCGCCGCTTCGGACCCCGCAACGAAGGCCTCGTGCGCCAGGTCTGGAGCGAGGTCGATCTGCAGCTGGCCAACTATGTCCGCGGCAAGGCGGTCGAGATTGCGCTCGTGTGGATCGTGGCGTACGTCGTGTTTTCCATACTCGGTCTGAAGTACGCCATGCTGCTGTCGGCATTGGTGGGGCTGTCGGTGCTGGTGCCCTACATTGGTGCCTTCTTCATGACCCTGCCGGTGATGCTGGTGGCCTATTCCCAATGGGGGCCGACCGCCTACACGCTGTACGTGCTGATCGCCTATATCGTGCTGCAAATCCTGGATGGCAACGTGCTGGTGCCGGTGCTGTTTTCAGAAGCCGTCAGTCTGCATCCGGTGGTGATCATCGCCGCGGTACTGTTCTTCGGCGGCGTCTGGGGCTTCTGGGGGGTGTTCTTCGCCATCCCGCTGGCCACCCTGGTCAATGCCGTGATCAATGCCTGGCCGCGGTCACTCCCCGAAACCTCTGACGCGGCGTCATGAGCGCCTGCATGAATCCGGGTGCCTGTCGCTGGAACCGCAAAGGTCGCGAAGAGCGCAAAGGGGTGATTAATGGAATTGTTTTCCGGCTTTGCGTCTTTTGCGCCCTTTGCGGTTGTCGCTCACGACACCGCCAAGGTCGCAAGAATCACGAAGGGGTGATGATGCGAACGGCTTTTCGGCTTTGCGTTTAGCCCGCGAGGTTACCTGTAACAACGCTGCGATCAGTGCCTACAGCGCCTGCGACGCGTAATCGGCCAGCCGCGAGCGCTCGCCGCGGGCGAGGGTGATGTGGCCGGCATGTTCCCAGCCGCGGAAACGGTCGACCACGTTGGTCAGACCGGACGTGGTTTCGGTGAGGTAGGGGGTGTCGATCTGGGCCAGATTGCCCAGACAGACGATCTTGCTGCCGGGGCCGGCCCGGGTGATGAGGGTTTTCATCTGCTTGGGTGTCAGGTTCTGCGCCTCGTCCAGGATAATGTATCGGTGCAGGAAGGTGCGGCCGCGCATGAAGTTCACCGAGCGGATCTTGATGCGCTTGGCCAGTAGCTCGTTGGTGGCGGCCCGTTCCCAGTCCGACCCCTCCTGATTGCCGGTCAGCACTTCCAGGTTGTCCATCAGCGCGCCCATCCAGGGCGTCATCTTCTCTTCCTCGGTGCCCGGCAGGAATCCGATGTCGTCCCCCACGGGGACCGTCACGCGGGTCATCACGATCTCGCGGTAGCGTTGTTCGTCCATGGTCTGGGCCAGGCCGGCGGCAAGAGCCAGCAGGGTCTTGCCGGTACCGGCCGCGCCGAGCAGGGTGACGATGTCGATGTCCGGATCCATCAGCAGGTTCAGAGCGAAGTTCTGCTCACTGTTGCGGGCGTTCACGCCCCAGACGGCTTTCCGCCCCTCGCGGTAATCGTCGGCCAGCGCCAGGGTGGCACCGTCCTGGTCACGGTCGCGCACGATCAGCTCGACGTCGTTTTCGGCGTCGAAATGCAGACACTGGTTGCTGATCCACTCGCGGGTGTCTTCGCCCGTCACCCGGTAGAAGGTGCGGGCCCCTTCCTGCCAGGAGTCGAGCGAATCGCCATGCTGTTCCCAGAAGTCGGGGGGCAGGGTGGCGGCGCCGGTATAGAGCAAATCCAGGTCTTCGAGGACCTTGTCGTTGTAGTAATCCTCGGCGTCGATACCGATCACCGCAGCCTTGATCCGGAGGTTGATGTCCTTGGACACCAGTACCACCTCGCGCTCGCGCTGTTCTGCCCGTAGTGACAGGGCGCTCAGCAGGATGCTGTTGTCGGCCTTGCTGCCGGGCAGTACCGTCGGTAGCTCGGCCGAGGGGTTGTGGGTCTCGAAATACAGCCGGCCCCAGGCCACCGGCGTATCACCGTTCTCACCGCTGCGGGTGAGGGGGCTTAGCGGAATCCCGGCCTCGATATCCGCATGCGAGCAGCCCTGCATCAGCTCATCAAGGAAGCGACTGACTTGGCGGACGTTGCGGGCCACCTCCGACAGACCCTTCTTGCCGGCGTCCAGCTCCTCGAGCACCACCATCGGCAGGAAGATGTCGTGTTCCTCGAAACGGAACAGAGCGGCGGGATCGTGCATCAGCACGTTGGTATCAAGAACGAATACGCGGCGCGCCATGAGGCAAGCACTCGGCAGTGGTGGATTGACGGTGAAGCGGGCCTAGAGGTCTGCGATCGCCTGCAGCACCTCGTCGGCATGGCCCTTGACCGACACGCCCCGCCATTCGCGGCGGACAACGCCCTGGTCGTCGATCAGAAAGGTCGACCGTTCGATGCCGATCGACTTGCGGCCGTACATCATCTTTTCGCGAAGTACACCGAAGGCCCGGCAGGCGGTTTCCTCGGTATCGGCCAGCAGATGAAAGGGGAAATCGTACTTGGCGCGGAAGTTCTCATGCTTCTGCACGGTATCGCGGGATACGCCAAGAACCTCGGCGCCGGCCTGCCGGAACTGCTCGTAGCGGTCGCGGAAGGCCTCGCCCTCGCGGGTACAGCCGGGCGTGTTGTCCCGTGGGTAGAAGTACAGCACCACGACCTGGCCGCGCAGGTCGGCCAGCGAGAGGGACTGGTCACCGGTGGCGGGCAGGGTGATATCCGGCGCGGGTCGGTCAAGCAGTTCGCTCATAGTGGCTTGGTCGGAGAGGCTGGGTCAGGACTTGATCGGGTCGAGCATGCCGTCGGCGTGCAGGTCGTCGCACAGGTCCATGAAGGATTCCCGTAGCGTCTGCGGATGCTGGGTCATCGGAACCTGCAGCGCAATATGCACCCCGCACATGGCCCCGCCGGTGTAGCCGGAGTCGTAACCCTGGCTGGTGATTTCCACCACCCGCGCGCCCTGGCCGTGAAAGAATCCCACCAGTTCGCCCAGCAGTCCCGATTGCTGGGGCGCCGAGACCTCGGCGGCATAGGGGCGGAAATCGGGCGCCAGGTCGGGGTTCTCGGTATGGGCGTAGTGAAGTTGGAGGTCGAGCTGTTCGGCCAGGCCGGGCAGGGCGCTTTCGAGTTTGCCCAGCGCGCTCCAGTTGCCGGCGATCAGAAGCGCGGCAGTCACCTGGCGGCCCAGCGGCGCCAGGCGGCATTCCACGATGTCGCAGCCGCGCTTTTCCACTGCGCTTATGAGGTCGGCGGTCAGCGTCTCACGATGCGCCCCCAGCGCTGTCAGCGCGAGATATTTTCGGACTTCCGGCATGCCCTTCCCGGTGGCTGGCCCCAAAGAAGCCGATGATAGCACCGGGCCGACCTGAACGGACCCGAATACGCCGTGCCTGCGTTATACTCGCCGCCCGTTTTTCGCGGCAGGAGAGGCAATGGTGGCACTGGGCGGGAGCATGGTTGCCCTGGTAACGCCGATGCACGCCGATGGCACCGTGGACTGGGACAGTCTGGGTGACCTGGTGGACTGGCACATCGCCGAGGGCACCGATGGCATTGTGGCTGTGGGCACGACCGGGGAATCCGCAACCCTGGGTTTTCGCGAGCACGACGAGGTGATCGAGCGGGTGGTCGAACTGGTGGACGGCCGTCTGCCGGTGATTGCCGGTACCGGCGGTAACGCCACCGACGAGGCCATCCGCCTGACGCGCCACGCCAAGCGTGCGGGCGCCGACGCCTGTCTACTGGTCTGTCCCTACTACAACAAGCCCACCCAGGAGGGCCTCTACCGGCATTTCCATGCACTTGCCATGGCGGTGGACATTCCGCAGGTGCTCTACAACGTGCCGTCGCGCACCGGGGTGGACATGCTGCCGGAAACGGTGGAACGGCTGGCTGCCATCGACAACATCGTGGCGCTGAAGGAAGCTAAGGGCTCACTCGAGCGCATTCACGAACTGATCCAGCGTTGCGGCGATGATCTGATGATCTTCTCCGGCGACGACGGTACGGCGATGGAGTCCATGTTGGTGGGTGGCAAGGGCGACATTTCGGTAACCGCCAATGTCGCGCCACGGTTGATGCACGAGATGTGCACCGCTGCCATCAATGGCGAACGGGAAACCGCTGAGAAGCTGGATGCTACCCTGCAATGGCTGCATACGGCGCTGTTTCTGGAGCCCAACCCGATTCCGGTGAAATGGGCGCTGTACGAAATGGGGCGGATCGGCCCCGGCATCCGGCTGCCGATGACGCCGTTGGAAGAGCGTTTTCACGAATCTGTCCGTGAGGCGCTGCGCAATGTGGGAGCGATAACGTGATCCGGATGCTGACTCTGACCCTGCTGCTGCCGCTGTTCGCGGCCTGCACGGGCCCGGCCTGCCTGAATGACCAGCCATATCACACGGCCGAAGTATTTCCGCCGCTGCGGGTGCCGCCCGGGATGCAGGCGCCGGAGCCCGATCCCAACTTGGCGATCCCGGAAGTTGCCGGGAACGGCCCGGTGGGTGCGTTCCCGCCGGACGAAGACGACGAGGAGGCGGTCGAGGACACCCGCCGCTGCCTGGTGTCTCCGCCCCGGATGGAGGATGCTCGGGGCTGATCCGGCTCTGCTAGAATGCGCGCCGGTCGAACGGGATGCAGGACGCATCCCCGGATAGCGTGTGAATCTAGTGAGCACAGGGATGTGCGAACGACGACTGGAGTAACGATTACGCCGAACTGGAGAGGTGTCCGAGCGGGTTTGACCGAGATAGCGCGAGCACGGCTCGCGCCGGTCAAACGGGATGCAGGACGCATCCCCGGATAGCGTGAGAATTTAGTGAGCACAGGGATGTGCGAACGACGACTGGAGTAACGATTACGCCGAACTGGAGAGGTGTCCGAGCGGTCGAAGGAGCACGCCTGGAAAGCGTGTGTGCGGTAACCCCGTACCGAGGGTTCGAATCCCTCCCTCTCCGCCATTTCCCTGATCGGTCGCAGTACGACGATCGATCCGCGGCCGGCGCACGGCCGGATGCCTACGGGTGTTCCGGCAATCCGCGCGCCCCGCAACAGGCAATGGTGGTCCGCGTCGGTCCCCCCGCGACGAGACGCCGTGAACCCCGTCAGGCCCGGAAGGGAGCAGCGGCAGCGGCGGCATCGGGCGCCGGGGTGTGGCTGGCGCGGTCCGCCGCCATTTTTGCGATTCGGCCCGGGGCGGCGGGCGATGTCGTCATGCCGAGGCATCCGTGAGATGAGCTATCAAGCCCTGGCGCGCACCTACCGGCCCCGCCGGTTCGAGGACCTGATCGGCCAGGATCACGTGGTCCGGGCCCTGTCGCATGCTCTGACGTCCGACAAGCTGCATCACGCGTTGCTGTTCTCCGGCACCCGCGGGGTTGGCAAGACCACGCTCGGTCGGATCCTGGCCAAATGCCTGAACTGCGAGCGTAGCAGCGGTGCCAGTCCCTGTACCGATGATCCCTGCCAGAGCTGTGCGGAAATCGATCAGGGGCGATTCGTCGATCTGATCGAGGTGGATGCCGCGTCGCGCACCGGGGTGGACGACACCCGCGAGCTGATGGAGAACGTCCAGTACGCACCCACCCGCGGTCGGGTGAAGGTGTATCTCATTGATGAGGTGCACATGCTCTCGCGGCACGCATTCAATGCGCTGCTCAAGACCCTCGAGGAGCCCCCGCCGCGTATCCAGTTCCTGCTGGCGACTACGGACCCGCAGAAGATTCCGGTCACGATTCTGTCACGTTGCCTGCAGTTCCCGCTCAAACGACTCACGTTGGCTGATATTGGCGGCCAGTTGGAACGCATTCTCGGCATCGAGTCGATTGATGCCGAATCCGGTGCGATCACGGCGATCGCCCGCGCCGCCGACGGCAGCATGCGCGACGCCCTGTCGCTGACCGACCAGGCCGTGGCCTTCGGGGGCGGGGCCCTGCGGACCGCCGATGTCCATGAACTGCTCGGCAGCGTCGGCGTGGAACGGCTCAGCGGTCTGCTCGATGCCATCGCCCGGGGCGATGCCACCGCCCTGTGGCAGGCGCTGGAAACCCTGGATGAGCGGGCGCCGGATTACGCCGGCCTGCACGATGCCCTGGCCGAGGCCTGGCATCGCATTGCCGTGCTGCAACTGGTACCGGACAGCCGGATCGACGCGCCCGACGATTACCGGACCTTGGCCGACCGGCTGGACCCGGCGGATGTCCAGCTCTATTACGATATCTGTCTGGCCGGCCGGCGCGATCTCGACTGGGCGCCGGACCCTCGTACCGGGCTGGAAATGACCTGCCTGCGCATGCTTGCCTTCCGGCCTGCCGATGCGGCCGGGCCGGATCAGGCTATCTCCGGCGCCGCGCAGGCATCGTCAACGACACCTGCGTCCCGGCCGCCATCCGGGAACAGCTCGCCGGCACCGCCGCCCGCCGAGAAGGCCGAATCACCGGAACCGATGCCGGCCGAGAACCCGCCGCCAGCGACCGAGGCGGACCCCGTCTCGAACTGGGAAGGGCTGATTCCGCGGCTCGGCCTGCGCGGCATGACCGCAGAACTGGCCCGGAACTGCATGTGCCGGCAACTGGACGGTGAGGCCGTCGTGCTCTCGTTGCCGTCTGCCCTGCAGCACATGCGCACCGATCGCGCCGTCAGGCAACTGCGTGAAGGGATTCGCCGGGAACTGGGCGACTCGGTCCGTTTCGAGCTCAGTCTTGGCGAGGGGGACGATAACGTGGGTGACTCACCGGCCCGGCGCGACGAGGTGCGTCAGACCGAGCGGCGCAGTGAAGCGGCGCGCGCGCTGGCGGAGGATCCGAACGTGCATGCCCTGCAGAATCTGCTGGGTGCGCAACTCAAGGAAGATTCCATTGAACCCCGCAACGGCGGTGGTGACGAACAAATCCCATGAATCGGAGGTGCGGCCAATGAAAGGTTCCATCGGCAAACTGATGCAGCAGGCCCAGGAAATGCAGGGCAAGGTTCAGGAGGCCCAGGACGAGCTGGCCAACATGGAAATCACCGGCGAGGCCGGTGCCGGGCTGGTGAAGATCGTGATGACCGGCAAGCACGAGGTCCGCTCGGTGCATATCGACGACAGCGTGTTCGAGGAAGACCGGGAACTGCTGGAAGACCTGCTCACCGCTGCCATGAACGACGCGGTGCAGAAGGTCAGCACCACCACGCAGGAGCGCATGTCGGATCTGGCGGGTGGCATGAATCTGCCGCCGGGTATGAATTTCCCCGGTATGTAGGCGGGCCGGCTCCGTGGCATTCGCCCCCGCACTCGATGCGTTGATCGACGCCTTCCGCGTTCTGCCCGGCGTGGGCCAGAAGACCGCGCAGCGCATGGCCTTTCATCTGTTGCAGAGCGAGCGCCAGGGCGGGCAGCGACTGGCCCAGGCGCTGGGCGAAGCGCTGGAGCGGGTGGGTCATTGCCGGCAATGCCGCATGTTTGCCGAAGACGACATCTGCGACATCTGCCGGTCCAGCCGGCGTGACGCCCGGGTGCTCTGCGTGGTGGAGTCGCCGGCCGATGTGCTGGCGGTGGAACAGAACACCGACTTTCGCGGCCGCTACTTCGTGTTGATGGGGCACCTGTCGCCCATCGACGGCATCGGGCCGGAAGAGCTGGGCCTCGATCAGCTGCGCGAACGCCTGCGTGATGGCGAGGTCAAGGAGCTGATCCTGGCCACCGGCGCCACCGTCGAGGGCGACGCCACTGCCAGCTATATCGGCGATCTCGCGGCGCGTCACGGCGCCTCGGCGACGCGCATTGCCCACGGTGTGCCGGTGGGTGGCGAACTCGAATACGTCGATGCCGGGACGCTAGCGCAGGCGTTTTCCGGGCGCCGCCAGCTCTGACCGATGGCTCAGGCGCTGGCCAGGTAATGGGTCAAGTGCCGGAAGCTGGCCAGCCGCCGGTTCGAGATGGTTCCCGCCTCGACCGCCTGCGCCACTGCACAGCACGGCTCGCCATCATGGGCGCAATCGCGGAATCGGCACTGTTCGGCCGCCCGCGCCAGTTCCGGAAACCCGTGGATCAGCTCGGTGGCCGCCATGGGCCAGAGCCGGATATCGCGCACGCCGGGAGAATCCAGAACCGCGCCACCGTCCGGTAGCGGATACAGGCGCGTCGTGGTGGTGGTGTGACGACCGTCGCCGCTGCCGGCGGACAGCGTCCCCGTCCGCGGCCGGGCGGCGGGAATCAGCCGGCCGGTCAGCGAGGATTTGCCGGCGCCCGACAGCCCCACGAACACCGCGGTGCCGCGGCCGATATGCGCCACCAGTTCGGTGAGCCCGGCATCCGTCTGGGCGCTGGTGGTCAGCACCGGATAGCCCAGGGCCCGGAATTCGTCGAGCCGCGCGTCCAGGGCCGGATCGGGCAGATCGGCCTTGTGACGCACGATTGACGCCGGCATGCGGTCGATTGACGCGATCGCCAGGTAACGATCCAGTTGCTCGGCACTAATCCCGGGTTTCGGTGCCGCCACCACCAGCATGCGGTCTACGTGGCTGGCCAGCAGGCGCTTGTGGCGTCGAGTGTCGTGCCGCCAGAGGCAGCCCTGGCGCGGATGGATGTGACACAGCCCGGGTGGATCGCTTTCCACCTCGATATCCACCCGGTCGCCCGCAACCGGCGTCAGCGCGCGACTGCCGATCAGTGCATCTGCGCTTGAGCCGTCCGCCAGCCGCACCACCGCCCGGCGGCCGTGCACCGCCAGGACGGTCGCTTCCTGCCGGCTGTTCAGGACGCGTCGACCAGCCGGTCGATCTTGGCGGCGCAGATGAAGTCATTCTCCGACAGGCCGCCGATGGAATGGGTGCTGTAATGAATGGTGCAGTTCTTGTATCCGAAGGCGATGTCCGGATGGTGGTCGTCGGTATGCGCAATCCAGGCCACCGCATTCACGAACGCAGTGGTGTGGTAGTAGTTCTTGAAGGTGAACTCGCCCCGGATGGCCTTCGCGTCATCGCTGATTGACCAGTTGGACGACAACTCGCCGCAATGCTGCTCGGCGGTTGCGCGATCCATGGGGGCGACCCCGCCTTCGCAGGGTTGGCAACGGCGTTGTGCCAGATCACTCATGGCAATGTCCTCGGTAGAATGCGGGGCTAAGTTAACACCCTGTGCAAGGTGGCATCAGCCCCGCCGCCGACCGTGACCGAACTGTTTCAACAAGGGACCGCATTCATGCAACCCAGTGCCGACAACCTGATCTGGATCGATCTCGAAATGACCGGCCTGGACCCGGCCAGTGACCTGATCATCGAAATTGCCACCGCCGTCACCGATGCCCAGCTCAATCTGCTTGCCGAAGGCCCGATCCTGGCCGTGCACCAGCCCGATGCGGTGCTCGACGCCATGGACGACTGGAACACCCGCCAGCACAACGGCTCCGGCCTGGTAGCGCGGGTACAGGCCAGCCGCATCGATGAGGCGGAAGCCGAGCGCCAGACGCTCGAATTTCTTGCCAAGTGGGTGCCGGCCGGCGCGTCGCCAATGTGTGGCAACAGTATCTGCCAGGATCGGCGATTTCTGGCCGGCTACATGCCCGAGCTGCAGCGCTACTTTCACTACCGCCATATCGACGTCAGCACCCTCAAAGAGCTGGCACGGCGCTGGGCGCCCGACGTGGCAGCCGGATTCACCAAGACCAGCGCGCACCTGGCGATGGATGACATCCGCGACTCCATCGCGGAGCTGGCGCACTACCGGGCAAATTTTCTGCGCGGATGAAGTTGCCAGTCAGTGACGCAGGCGAGCGCAGAGTTCACCGAATAGGGTCGGGGTATAGCAGGATTCGATAAACGCGGCAGGACTGCCGCGTTGACGGCGCCGGTAGGCGTCGCCCGGAGGGTGGTCGTCAGAGATGGCGAACATCAACCTACGACCAGGAAGCCGCGTTAGCGCTTCGGAATCGGCGTCACTCGTCTAGTAGTGACAGATTCACTGAATATGGTCGGGGTAGCAGGATTTGATGAACGCGGCAGGACTGCCGCGTTGACGGGGCCGTCAGGCGCCGCCCGCAGGGTGCTCGTCAGGGATGGCGAGCATCAACCTACGACCGGGAAGCGCGTGAGCGCTTCGGAATCGGCGTCACTCGTCGGTAGTGACAGGCTCACTGAATATGGTCGGGGTAGCAGGATTTGAACCTACGACCTCCACCTCCCGAAGATGGCGCTCTACCAAGCTGAGCTATACCCCGAAGTCTAGAAACTGCGCCGAACAGCGAAATCGGCCAATTCCAAGAGTGCGCGTTTGTAGGGCGAGTCGGGAATCTGGTCAAGGGCCGCTCTGGCCTTTGCTGCCTCGTCCTCGGCGCGGGCGAGAGTGTATGTCATCGCCCGGGTGGATTCAATCGCGGATCGCACGGCTTCGAGTTGACCGCAATCACCGTCCTCGATGGCGCGACGCAGGGCGCTGGCATCGTCATCGGTGGCCTGGCTCAGGGCCCAGATCAGCGGGAGGGTCGCCTTGCCTTCGGCGAGGTCGTCACCGACGTTCTTGCCGAAGGCATTGTCGGTGGCGTCGTAATCAAGCGCGTCATCCATGATCTGGAACGCAATACCGAGGTGGCAGCCGTAACGCGCCAGGGCATCGGACTGTGCCACCGGGGCGTCGGCGAGCATGGCGCCGAGCCGGCAACCGGCCGCGAACAGGCTGGCGGTCTTGCGATCCACCACATCCATGTAATCGGATTCGCTGATGTCGGCACGGTGGGCGTTCATCAGCTGCAGCACTTCGCCTTCGGCGATGCGGTTGGTGGTATCGGCCAGCACCTGCATTACCTGTGGGCGTTCCAGCGCCACCATCATCTGGAATGCGCGGGAATAGAGGAAATCGCCGGTAAGGACGCTGGCGCTGTTGCCCCATACGGCATTGGCGGTATCCCGGCCGCGGCGCTGCCCGGATTCATCCACCACATCGTCATGCAGCAGGGTGGCGGTATGGATGAACTCGATGATGGCTGCGAGCAGACGATGATCATCGTTCCCGGTGAACCCGGCTGCGCGCGCCGCCAGCAGCACGGTTGCCGGTCGCAGCCGCTTTCCGCCGCCGGCGATGATGTAGTCGGCGAGGGTCCGGATCAGGACCACGTCGGAGTCGAGATGGCGCCGGATGAGCGCATCGACGGCGCGCATGTCGGCTTCAACCGGCTTGAGTATCGGTTCGAGTTGCATGAATGGCCGTCGACGGGAACCGCGCAAACTTAGGCGCCGGGTCCGGGGCTGTCAAGAAAGCCAGCCGAGACCGCGGATTACATTGACCGGGAGGCGGCTTGCGCGTAGACTTCGCGCCCTTCGATGAGCGTCATGCGCAGTTGCGCCGCGCGCTCGACCCTAGATCAGGAGTTTGTTGAGATGCACGCCGTCATCAGGACCGGAGGCAAGCAGTACCGCGTCAGCGAGGGCGAGACCCTGCGAGTGGAAAAGCTGGATGTCGAGGCCGGAAAGTCTATCGATATCGACGAGGTTTTGCTGGTTTCCGACGGCGACACCGCTCAGATCGGTACGCCGCTGGTTGACGGTGGCAAGGTCACGGCGGAAGTCCAGGGGCATGGTCGCGGCGACAAGATCGACGTGATCAAGTTCAAGCGGCGCAAGAAGTATCGGCGTAAGCAGGGTCACCGCCAGGATTACACGGAACTGAAGGTCACTGGCATCGCCGGTCTGTCCGGCGGCGCCAAGAAGGCCAAGAAGGCGGCCGAACCTGCGGCACCGAAACAGGATGACCAGGCCGAAGCGCCCGCCGGTGGTGCGGCTAATGCGGTGGCCAAGTCGGCCGAGCGCGCGGCAGACGACGCGAAGTCGACCGAATAGACTCACGGCATAATCTGAGGAGCCTCAGCGATGGCACATAAAAAGGCAGGCGGTAGTACCCGCAACGGTCGCGATTCCGAGTCGAAACGGCTTGGTGTCAAGCGCTTCGGCGGTCAGTCGGTAGTGGCCGGCAACATCATCGTGCGCCAGCGCGGCAGCAGCTTCCATCCGGGCAGCAATGTCGGGATGGGCAAGGATTACACGCTGTTCGCCAAGACCGACGGGCGCGTTGAATTCGCCGTCAAGGGCCCGCGCAACCGCCGGTTCGTGTCCATCGTGGCGGACTGATACCGCGCCATACGCGGATCTGAAACCCCGCTACTGGCGGGGTTTTTTGTGGGCAATACCCGGGCAGGATCATGAAATTCGTCGATGAAGCCAATCTGCGCGTCGAGGCCGGCGACGGCGGCAACGGCTGCATGTCGTTCCGTCGCGAAAAGTATGTGCCCCGGGGCGGGCCGGACGGTGGCGACGGCGGTGACGGTGGCAGCGTGTATCTGCTGGCCGAGCACAACCTGAATACGCTGTTCGATTACCGCGTTACCCGTCAGATCAAGGCGCAGCGCGGTGCCAACGGATCCGGCGGCGAGCGTACCGGCGCGCGGGGTGACGACGTGATCCTGCCGGTGCCGGTGGGCACGCTCTGCTTCGACGCCGACACCGGCGAACTGATCGGGGATCTCACCGAGCACGGCCAGCAGCTCTGCGTGGCCCGCGGCGGTTTCCACGGGCTGGGGAACACGCGTTACAAGTCCAGCACCAACCGTGCGCCGCGTCAGACCAGCGACGGCTCGCCGGGCGAAAAGCGGTCCCTGCGGCTGGAACTCAAGCTACTGGCCGAAGTGGGCCTGGTGGGATTGCCCAACGCCGGCAAATCGACGCTGCTGGCCTCGGTCTCCGGGGCCCGGCCACGGATCGCGGATTACCCCTTCACCACGCTACATCCCCAGGTCGGGGTGGTCGGGGTGGGGGAACTGCGTAGCTTCACCATGGTGGATCTGCCCGGCCTGATCGAAGGCGCCGCCCAGGGCGTGGGGCTGGGGCATCGATTCCTGCGGCACATCCAGCGCACGCGATTGCTGCTGCACCTGGTTGACCTGTGGCCGGTGGACGGCTCTTCTCCCGAGCAGGCCGTGGCCACCGTGGCTGACGAACTCGCGGAGTTCAGCCCGGAGCTGGCCGGGCGGGAACGCTGGCTGGTCTGCAACAAGGCGGATCTGCTCGATCAGGCGGATATCGCCGAGCGGATCACGGGGTTGACCGACGCGCTGGGGTGGACCGGCCCCGTGTACACCATTTCCGCTATCCGGCCGGAGAGTGTGCGACCCCTGCTGAGCGATATCATGACCTGGCTGGAAGCCCAGCGAGCGGCCAATTTCACCGACGAACAAGATCAGGATAACGACACGGACGAGGCGGATGACGACGACTGGATCCAGTAGCGACATGCGCCAGCGCGTCGGTGCCAGCCGGCGCTGGGTGGTCAAGGTCGGCAGCTCGCTGGTAACCAATGACGGCCGCGGGCTGGACCATGCGCGCATTGCCGATTGGGTGGCCCAGATCGCGGCGCTGGCCGGGCAGGGATATCAGATTGTGGTGGTGTCCTCGGGCGCGGTAGCGGAAGGTCTGGTACGGCTGGGCTGGCAGCGCCGGCCGGATACGCTCAACGGCCTGCAGGCGGCTGCCTCGGTCGGGCAGATGGGTCTGGTGGAGGCCTACGAACGGGAATTTCAGCGCCACGGCCTGCGCACCGCCCAGGTGTTGCTGACGCACGAGGAGGTGGCCGACCGGCGGCGCTATCTCAATGCGCGCGGGACATTGCTGACGCTGCTGGATCTGGGAGTGATTCCGGTGGTCAACGAAAACGATGTCGTGGCGACCGAGGAAATCCGGCTGGGCGACAACGATACCCTGGCCGCGTTGACCGTCAATCTGGTGGATGCCGACCTGCTGGTGATACTCACCGATCAGGCCGGCATGTTCGATGCCGATCCGCGTGGCAATTCGAATGCCAGTCTGATCGATACGCAGCGGGCCGATGACCCGGCGTTGTTGCCCATGGCCGGCGGCGGCTCCGGCGCGCTTGGCCGCGGCGGCATGCGAACCAAGGTGCAGGCGGCGCAGCAGGCGGCCCGTTCCGGTGCCCACACGCTGATTGCCGATGGTCGCTCGCCGGCGGTGCTCGGCCGTATCGCGGCCGGGGAGTCGCTGGGTACCCTACTGACCGCCGGTGAACGCAAGCTGGCGGCGCGCAAGCGCTGGATCGCAGGCCACCGCCAGACCCGGGGTTGCGTCCACGTGGATGCGGGCGCGGCCCGGGTTCTGCGCCAGTCCGGCCGCAGCCTGCTGCCCATCGGCATCACACGGGTGGAGGGCGATTTCCGCCGTGGTGATATCGTTGTGTGCACGGATCCCGAGGGCCGGGATATCGCCCGCGGCATGGCCAACTACGATGCCCCGGAAGTTGCGCGGCTGGCCGGCCGGCCCAGCGAGAGCATCATCGATATTCTCGGCTACGCCGGTGATCCGGAGTTCCTGCACCGGGACAACCTGGTGCTGATCTGACGCGGCCGTAATCTTTTCACTGCAATCAGAGGACCAAGCCTGTGACCGACGAAAACAACGATCGCTCAACCAATGTGGTCTGGCACGAGCACCGGGTGGCCCATGAAGACCGCGTGCAGCGCCTCGGGCAGAAGCCGGGCATCCTCTGGTTCACTGGTCTGTCGGGTTCGGGCAAGTCCACGCTGGCCGACGCGCTGGAGGCCAGCCTGTTCGAACAGGGGCGTCTGACCTATGTGCTGGACGGCGACAACATCCGCCACGGCCTCAACCGGGATCTGGGTTTCACCGATGAAGCCCGGGTGGAAAACATCCGGCGGATCGGCGAAGTGGCAAAGCTGTTCGTGGACGCCGGCGTGATCGTGCTGACCGCCTTCATCTCGCCGTTCCGGGCCGATCGCGAAATCGTGCGATCGCTGGTCGAGCCGGACCAGTTCATCGAGATCCACGCCCGGGCGCCGCTGGACGTCTGCGAGCAGCGTGATCCCAAGGGGCTCTACAAGAAGGCGCGGGCGGGAGAAATTCCGCACTTCACCGGCATCGACTCACCCTACGAGGCGCCGGAGGATCCGGAGTTGATCGTGGATACCGCGGATCATGGGCTGGAGGCGTGCGTCGCGCAGATCAGCGATGCCCTGCGCGAACGGGGCATGATCTAGGCCGATCCCGGGCGCCGGGAAATGCGAACGAAAAAGGGCCCGCCGGAGCGGGCCCTTTTCGAGCTATTCGTGCGTACTTCCGATCAGCCGAGGGCGCGGATCTGGGCGTTCAGGCGCGACTTGTGGCGCGCAGCCTTGTTCGCGTGAATCCGTCCCTTGCCGGCGAAGCGGTCCAGCACCGGCTCGGCGGCCCGGAATGCGGCCAGGGCGGCATCCTTGTCGCCGGCGTCGATCGCCTTGCGAACCTTCTTGATGTGCGTGCGGGCCAGCGAGCGCTGAGCCATATTATGGGTGCGCCGGACTTCGGACTGGCGGGCGCGCTTGCGCGCTTGCGGGGAGTTGGCCACGAAAAAAGCTCCTGAAGGCATCTGTTTCGGGCGCAGAAACCGCCCGGGAAAGCCCGCTATTATTGGTATTCGACGGGCGCTTGTCAATGCAGGCATGCGTTCCTGCGCTGGAGGCCCGCGGAACGAAACCGCTATCATCGCGGATTCACGCCAAGGCGCTGTTTGATGTCGTCGTCCCTGCTTAAATCCACCGGCGTCGTGGGCGCCATGACGCTGCTTTCCCGTGTGCTCGGATTCGCACGCGATGTGGTATTCGCCGTGGTGTTCGGCGCCGGCGCGGGCATGGACGCATTCCTGGTCGCATTCAAGATTCCCAACTTCATGCGTCGGCTGTTTGCGGAGGGTGCGTTCGCGCAATCTTTCGTCCCGGTGCTATCCGCCACTCGCAGTCAGGGCAGCCGGGCCGAGGTGCAGGCATTGATCGACGTGGTCAGCGGCACGCTGGCAGTGATCCTGCTGGGAATCACCGTGGCGGGCGTGATGGCTGCACCCGTGTTCATTCTGGTTTTCGCGCCGGGTTTCATGCTGGACGATGGCCCCGGCGCGCTGGCGGCAGATCTGCTGCGCTGGACCTTTCCGTACCTGCTGTTCATCTCCCTGACCGCAATGGCCGGCGGCATTCTCAACACCTACGGTCGCTTTGCGGTACCTGCATTCACACCGGTTTTGCTCAATCTTTGTCTGATCGGTGCCGCCCTGATGCTGGCGCCGCGGCTGGCACAGCCGGAACTGGGACTGGCCATCGGCGTGTTTCTGGCCGGGCTGGCGCAACTGCTTTTCCAGGTGCCGTTCCTGTGGCGCCTGGGGCTGCTCCCGCGACCCCGCTGGGGTTGGCGCGACTCGCGGGTCCGCCGCATTCTGAAGCTGATGCTGCCGATCCTGTTCGGCTCCTCGGTGGCCCAGGTCAATCTGCTGCTGGATACGGCTATCGCGTCGCTGCTGGCGGCTGGCAGCGTCAGCTGGCTGTATTACTCTGATCGCCTGATGGAGTTCCCCCTGGGGGTGTTTTCCATCGCCCTGGGCACCGTCATCCTGCCGAATCTGTCGGCCCGGCATGCGGAGGCCGAGCCGGCCAGATTCTCGGCCACCCTGGACTGGGCGCTGAAACTGGTTATCGTGCTCGGCCTGCCGGCCATGGCCGGACTGTTCGTGCTGGCCGGACCGCTGATCGCCACGCTGTTCCAGTATCAATCCTTCGGTGTGCAGGACGTGCTGATGAGCCGGTACAGTCTGTGCGCTTATGCATTCGGATTCATGGGTTTCTCCCTGGTGAAAGTACTGGTACCGGGTTATTTCTCGCGTGAGGATACGCGCACGCCGGTTCGCTTCGGGGTGATCTCGCTGGCGGCGGCGATGCTCATGAACGTGGTATTCGTCGGTGCCGTGGTCGCGCTCGACTGGCCGGCCCCGCATGCCGGTTTGGCCCTGGGTACTTCCCTGGGTGCCTTCGTCAACGCGGGTCTGCTGTTTCGCGGGCTGCGCGCGGAGGGGGTCTACCAGGCGGGTGCGGGCTGGAGGCCGCTGCTTTTCCAGGTGACGGCGGCCACGCTGGTAATGAGCGGGCTGTTGTTCTGGCTGGCTGGTGATATCGGCAGCTGGCTGTCGGCCGGTGCGTCCGAGCGGGCGGCACGCTTGTTTACCCTTATCGGCGCCGGTCTGGCGGTTTATGCCGTCGTGATCGCGGCGCTCGGCTTGCGGCCGCGCCACCTGCGGGCGGCCTGATGGAGTTCGTCCGGCGCGTATCGGCGTTGCCGCCGTCCCGGCGCGGCTGCGTGCTGACGATCGGCAACTTCGATGGCGTGCATCGCGGCCACCAGGCCATCATCCAGCGCCTGACGACGCTGGCGGCAACGCATGGCCGGCCGGCCACGCTGCTGACCTTCGATCCGACCCCGCTGGAATTCTTCAAGCCAGAGCTGGCGCCGGCGCGGCTGTCCAGCCTGCGGGAAAAGATCGAGGACACTGCTCGTTACGGGCTGCAACGGCTGGTCCGGGCCCGTTTCGACGCGCGGTTTGCGGCCCAGCCACCGGCTGAATTCGTGCGTTCGTTGCTGGTGGGGCAGTTGAGTGTGGCAGCGGTGATGGTGGGTACCGACTTCCGTTTCGGCCGCGACCGCGTCGGTGATCTCGCCATGCTCGAGACGCTGGGACGGGAATGCGGCTTCGAGGTATTGCCGGTGCCCACGATCTCGGTGGACGGCCAGCGCGTGAGCAGCACGCGGGTACGCGAGGCGCTGGCTGCCGGCAAGCCGGACGTGGCGGAAACGCTACTGGGACGTCCCTATCGGGTGTCCGGGCGGGTGATCAGCGGTCAGCGACTGGGTCGGTCGCTGGGTGTGCCGACCGCCAATCTCGACCTCCAACGCAAGGTCGCGCCCCGTCACGGGGTCTACGCCGTTCGCGTGCGGCTGGCTGACGGTCGTGTGCTCGATGGGGCGGCCAGCCTGGGTACTCGGCCCACGGTCAACGGCCAAGGCTGCCTGCTGGAAGTGCATCTGCTCGATTTCAACGAGGACTTGTACGGCACCCGAATCGCGGTATTCTTTCACGCATTCCTGCGGGGCGAAGTCCGATTCGACAGCACCAGCGCGCTGCGCGATGCGATGATGGCGGATATCGACCATGCCCGGACCCTGCTGGCCCGAATTCCCCCGGCCGGCGACGAGCCGAATCCCGATACCAACCGAGGCACCCATGTCTGAGTCCGCGACCGGCCAAGCATTCCGCTACCAAAACGCTCACTGGCTCTGGATTTCGGCGATCGTGATCGTGGCCGATCAGATCACCAAGCAGCTGGTGGTCCGGTCGTTCGATCTCTACGACCGGCTGGTGATTGCACCGTTCTTCAATCTGGTACGGCTGCACAATACCGGCGCGGCCTTCAGCATGTTTGCGGGTGCGGCGCCGCTGTTCTTCGTCGGGCTGACGGTCGTGGTGAGCATCGGCATCCTGATCTGGCTGCGCCGCAACCCGCATACGGACCGATTGGTGGCCGCCTCGCTGGCGCTGATTCTGGGCGGGGCCCTGGGCAACGCGATTGATCGTGTTGCCCGTGGGCACGTGATCGATTTTCTCGATCTGCACGCGGCGGGCTATCACTGGCCGGCGTTCAATATTGCCGACTGTGCCATCACAATGGGTGCCGCGTTGCTGCTGCTGGACATGTGGCGCAAGCGCGGTCAGTCCTGAGGCGGGGTTCGGTTACCAGCAGTCCTCGGGGTTGTCGCCAGTGGCACCGCGTGTGCCGGCGGCGGTGATGAACAGGGTGCCGCAGTCATCATCCCGCGTTTGCATGTTGGTCGGCACGGCCTCCACCCGGAAATTGGTGTCCTGGTCGAACGGCGCGACCGACGACACCTGAAGATGGTAGACGATGTCGCCCGGATTGGGCGACGCGTCCAGGTCGTCTAGCGCGCCGTTGTTGCGCACCCCGGTGGGACTCGATGGCAGGCCCAGTTCCCGGATGGTCTGGGCATAACGCTTGCGCTGGGTGAAGTAGTTCTCCTGCCGAGCCACCAGATCACTCAGTGCGGCATGGGCCACCGAGCGATTGTTGCGCACCACCACGTTCAGGTACGACGGGTAGGCCACCGCGGCCAGAATGCCAACCACCGTGATCACGATCATCAGTTCGATCAGCGTCATTCCGCGCTGGCAACGGCGGAGTACGGCCGGGATGGAGTGAGGGCGAGGCATGCGAGGCAATGATACGGGCCTGGCCGTACGGCCGGAAGCCGGACCGCCCGCCTACTGGTCGCCGACGCGTTCGCGCCAGTACGTGCGCCAGATGAGCCGGTGGTTGATGTCCAGTACCCCGAAATCGCTGGTCAGGAATTTCTCGGGCCGCAAGTACTGAACCTCGGCCGGGATGCCGGCGTTGCGCAGCGGCGTGCTGCGGGCCATGCCAAGTGAACCGCCGCTGCCGACGCTGTCGCCATCGCTGTCGAAAGCGGGCAGGGTGGGGGTGGCATTGCGGATGTCCACGGCGTAGAGGCGGCCAGTGCCGGTTGACGGCGCACAGGCGCTGCCGCCGACAGCCGGTGGCTCATAGCTGGTTACCAGTACCTTGCCGGCGATGGTGGTGGGGCTGGACAGGATCTTTTCCCCGGCGCTGCCCAGCGCCATCTGCCAGCCGGCTGGTGAGAACGCAGGGTCTAGCAGGCTGGCGCACTCGCCGCCCGCGCAGTTGCCGGAGAAATCGGCCAGATCGGCTGGCGTGGCCGGTTCGGGATTGTCGGGCAGGGTTTCCGGATCCTTGATCACGAACAGCCGGTTGTCGGTGGCCCGGTTGAGGGGGTCGGCACGATTGCCTGAGCCGATGACCACGGCGTAGAAACTCCGGGCCCCGGCGCTGACTCGCACCACGTCCGGCCGGTGAAAGAAACGCCGATCGGTGGCCAGACCGCCGTCGCCGGCATGGCGGCCGAGACTGGCAATCGGTTCGGCACGCCAGTCGGCGGCATCGGGCGCGCCGATGTCCGCTCGCCAGACCCGGCCGCCGGTGTCGCCGACGTAGAGCCGGTCCAGGTGCCCGTCGCCGTCGGTATCCAGCGCCGTGACGTCGGAGGGAATGCTGTCGTCCATTGCCGGGTGCTGCCAGACGTCCGCGCCGCCACTGGCGCTGTGGCCTCGACTGCCGTGTCGAGCCTTCCAGATCAACTCACCGGTTTGCGCGTCCACCACGAACAGGGCGTTGCCCTCATCGTCGTCGCTGCCCACCAGCGCACCCTCGGTCTGGCCGTCGGCATCGGCCTGGCTGCCGCGGGCAGCGTCCTTGCCGAGGGGGTTGCCGGCGCTGGTATAGCCGCCGTCGTATCCGCCGCCGAATACCAGCACCGGCCGCGAGGTGGTTTCGTCGCTGTCGTTGGTCAGCCGGATGTAGCCGACCTGCGGGGTGGAGAAGGTCAGCCCGAGTTCCGAAAAATTGCCGTCCTGGCCGGTCTTCTCGATCGACCAGAGTCCTTGGGGGGGGGCGTCGGGGTTGGTGGCATCGAGTGCGTAATAGGCCTTGCCGCCGCGGCGCAGGCCGAAGTACAGCCAGACGCGGTCGCCCTGCGCACTGCTGATCACGCCGTCACTGTCCTGGATCAGGGCCACCGGCGCGCCATCCACGCCGTAGGGCCGGCTGGCCGCTGTGGGGCTGCCGGACTGCCAGCGCTTGAAGTTGGCCATTACGGCACGCGGGGCGAGTCGCCAGACTTCCTGCCCGGCGTAGGTGTTGCCGCCGCTGCCGCCATCACGGAATTGGTGCAGAAAGCCGCGGTTGGTGCCGGCGAAGACGCGGATGTCCGAATCGTTGCCGCCACTGCCATAGTCGATCGCAAGGGGATGCGCGTGGAGGATGTCGCCCATCGGCCAGTCCTGCGGCGGCGGTTCCTCGGCGGCGGGGACACTGCAGTTGAAGCCCAGCACCACGCCGAGGAAGCCCAGGATCGGGTTGCAGAACAGCCCGCTGAGCACATCCCGCACCAGGTCGCGGATCAGGCTGCTCAGGCCTTGCACCAGATCGTCCAGAAATCCGAGCAGCCCGCCGTAGCCTTCGTCTCCGAGAACGTTCGGGTCCGTTTCGTAGCCGCGGGCCCAGGCCACCAGCTCGGCCGCGTGGAGCTTGTCGTCAGCCGCCAGCGCGGGACGTGCCTCCTCGACAGTTGTGGTGTCCAGATTCAATGGCGCCACGGTTAGCCCGCCACCCGCAGTCTGATAGAAAATGCGCGGACCACCACCGCCGCTGCCGGCATTGCCGGGCGGGTTGCTCGGGCTCGGCGGGGTCGTGGGTGGCAGCAGGAACATGCCGGCGCCGCCGCGAGTGACATGGCCACCGTCACGGCCGTTCACAGTGCCCGAGACACCGGATTCCAGCGCGTTGGGCTCAGTCCAGAATGTCAGGACACCGTCGGCGATCTGGCCGTTCGGGGCGATAGCCGGCTGGTCGAGCGCATCGACCACGACCGGGCCTGCGCCGTCGCTGAGCGCAAGTTTCTTCAGGTTGCCGTTCCAGGCGGGGGCCCGGTCCGGGTCGGGCTGGAACAGGCCGGTGAACAGGGCCGATTGCGCCTCGCCCGGCTGCGCTCGGGAGAAGACCGGTTGCGGGCCGCCCATCGATGCGCTGTCGGTGCTGACCGGCAGGAACGAGTCGCGACTGGCAAACGGGGCGGCCAGTGGATTGAGGCCGATGGGCAGGCTCATGGTGGTACCCACCAGATTGCTCAGCAGTTGGGTGGGCCCGCCGCCTTCGATGCCGTTGAGCAAGTAATAGCTGTGCAGGCGGTAATTCCCGCCGCCGTAGTTGAAACCCTCGTCCGCCAGATGGCGGGTCATTTCCGCGAAGGTGAAGCCCTCGCCCTCGGGCCCGTCCGCCCCGGCCATCGCTGGATGCCCCAGGATGTCGTCGTCGGATTCATCCTGCGCGGTTGGGTCGGTCAGCAGTACGTTGATGACGCGGATGTCCCCGCAGGCCTCCGGGCCGAGCGGGCTGTTGTAGCTGTCACCGCTGGTGGCCGCGGGGTCCGCCAGCAGCGGCAGACTATTGTCCGCATTCAGCCCCGCGTTGTAGACCGACGAGCCGGTCAGATAACGCAGCAGTTCGAAGTAGACTTCCTTGCCCTGGAAGGGGTGCGGCGCCAGCGCGGGTGGGTCGCTGCAGGGACCGATGTAGTCGCCGTGGGCGAGATGAGGATCCACCGCGTTGACGTTGACCGAAATATCGACGTTGACGGTTTCCAGGTCGTCAGGATCGGTGGGAGGCTTATGGCAGAGCGTGACCTTGTTGCCGGAAGTGTAGTCCGGGATCTGGTCACGGCGCTGGGCGTCGACCTGGCCCACACGGGCGAGCAGGTTGTCGACCGTACTGTCCAGATTGTCTTCCAGTAGCTCGGTCGCGCGAAGGAGCACAACCGCGCCGTTGCTGCAGTTGTCGGTATCGGCGCGCGGATCATCGAAATCCGCCTCGGCGCAGGTATTGGCATGGCTGGCTAGCACCGCCACCCGGACCCCGACCAGCTGATGCAGAACGCGGTAGAGCAGCAGCCGTACCACGTCGAGCTGGTCGAGAGCAACGCTGGTGCCGTCGCCCTCATCCCCGGTGATGCCGCGTAGGCTGTCGGCCAGTGAGCCCAGCGAGGCCCCGGTGAGGTTTCCGACCAGGCCGGTCAGACCGCCAACGACAGCATTGTCGCCGAGCAGCGTACCCAGCAGCGCGCCGATTTCCAGGCCCAGCGCCTGTTCCAGCACCGGCAGTACCGCCACCTGTTGCAGCAACTCGCAGGCGGGTTCTCCCACCAGGGTGGCGGGATCGGCCAGCACGTTGCTGCAGACGATTTCCGTGGGATCCAGGTTCAGATCGAGATTGAGCACCACCAGCGGGGGCTGGGTGTCGGGGGTGCCGGTCTGCTGGTAGATGTCGATATCATCGGCTACCACCTTCGGCGCCGGGGACAGGGTTGCTACCAGTGACAGACACATGCCGCCCAGCAGCGCGCCCCAGCGCGGACCGCTGCGGCGTCGATTCGGTTGATTGTCACGGGAGCGGCTCATCGGATCCTTTCCTGGCGGGGCACCAGTTTGATAACCCCCTGTTCTATATCGGCCGCGCCCTGGCCGGCTTGACCGCGCGAGTACTGTCCGCGCACGGCAAATGCAGCACCGGTGAACTTGTCCATGCTGGTCAGAAGACCACCCGGTAACGGAGCCTGATCCGGCGGCAACCGCCGGACTTCCGCATGGATGCCTTTCTGGAACAGCGGCGGCACGGGCTGGTCCGGGCCGGACAGCGTCAGCTGCGCCTGTTCCGGCGGGCAGGCGGCCTGAATGTCGCCGCCGCCGCTGGCAAAACAATGGGGCGAGTCGATGTTCATGATCAGCGGAAAGTTGTCGCTGTCGGCAAGTACCGTGTCCACCACCGATTGGGCGGTCTGCATCGCTTCCATGCGAACCTGTTCATTCCGGGCCAGGCGCAGTTCGGTGGTGCTGGTGCGCATGGCCACCAGACCCAGCAGGGTGATCACCACCAGAAAGATCAGTGCCGTGGCCAGCGCGATGCCGCGCTGGCGCAGCGGGACGGCCGAATTCCGGCGGGTTGCGGGATGACTGCTCATGGCGTGCTGCCCGACGCCAGCGCCGGGTTGTGGAGGTTGATAGTGGTCTGCACCAGGCGCCGGTAGAAGCGGTCGTCGGGAGTGTAGCCGTCGCCGCTTTCATCGATCGCGCCGTCACCGTCATCGTCGTGACCGTGCAGGTCGTAGCGCTTGTCGTTACGGTAGCCGGGATCCGCCGCGGTGCTGCGCATCAGCAGCTGGATGCGCGCGGTGACTGCCCGGGCTAGGTCCGTGACGGCGGGATCGGTGTCATAGTGGTTGACGATTCCATCGTCGTCGGTATCGATACCGATGGCGATCTGGAAGTTCTCCACCCCCTCGGCGATACACTCGGTATCAGTCCGCGGACTGGCCTGATCAGCCAGATAGCGGCGGCAAAGGGCCGGTATGCCGTCGCCCGGGGTCTGGCTGTAGTCCCGCACGAAGTACAAGCGCGACTCGTATTCCCAGATGGATTTCGGCGGCAGCCGCGGGGCGTGCGAGGTATCCGGCGCCTCGGCATCGGCGCCGGAGAAGAACAGCGAGCCAACCGTGCGGTTGGTCTGCAGATAGAAGGTATTGGCACGCAATGTTGCTTCCGCGTCGGCAGTGTCCAGTTCCGCTGCCGGTAGCCCCGCAACGTGGCGAACAGTGAGCACGTCGGCGGTGGGCACCAGCGGTTCGTCGCCGAGACAGGCATGGGTGGCGGTCGCACCGGTGCCGGGCTGGTCGAGAACCTCGAGCGGCGCGTTATCCAGCGCCCAGCCGCCGCTGCCGTCCGCCCCGGGGCCGCAGTCCGAGGCGATGGCGGGCAGGGTGTCGCTGCCGCGGGCGATCGCGCCGAGGTCGGTCATGCCGCCCATGAAACCCGCCATGCCGATGTCACGCACCAGCGCCTGCATGGCGAATCGGCTGTTGTCCTGCATTTCCGCGATCAGGGTGTTCTGGCGGTAGTTGGTCTTGTTGGCCACGAACAGCGTGCCGATAGCGGCGATCATGAGAAGACCGAGGGTCATGGCCACCATCAGCTCGACCAGCGAAAATCCCCGCGAGGTAGGTTGGCGGATGGAAGGGTTCATGACGCGATGAAGGTTTCCAGCACCAGGGCGCGCTGATAGCTTTCATCGGCTGCGCCGCCGGTGGTGTCGCTGGGGGCGCCGTAAAGGCCGCGACCGGTGCCGCAGGCGTTGACGCCGCCGGTGTCCAGCTGGGTGACGCCGCGCCAGGCAATCACGATGGTATAGAACCCGCTGCCGCCACCGGCCGGGCCGGTGATGCAGGCACTGGCGCGGCTGAGCCCGCCGGTTGGCGTGGTCTCGCCGTCGGCGGTTACCGTTTCGCCCGTGCCGTCCAGCGCCTTTTCCCATTGCCACAGATCGAATGCCGCCAGCTCGCCGGGCGAGCAATCGGCCTGGTAGCAGTCCTTTTCCGGTGCCGAGACCTGGTCGCGGCTGCCGCGCGGGCTGCCCTGGCTGACCAGGTAGTCGGCCAGGGCCGCGGGGTTGGACCGCATGCTGGACACGATGAAACCGGCCAGGTTGGCGGCTTCCGTGCGTTGCAGGGCATCGAAATTGTTCTTCTTGGAAATGGCCTGCAGGCCGGCGACGGCGAGAATACCGATGGAAAACACCAGCAGCGTGATCAGGATCTCGATCAGGCCGAAGCCGCGTTGCGATGATATCGCCATTGCTACCTCACGCCCCGCAGTCGAGATTGGCGATGCGCGGCCGACCGGTCGAGGTGATTTCGACGGCGCGACCCTTGAGATCGGGATCATCGGGGCACAGCTCGAAACGTCCGTCGCTGCGGCTGCGGCCGGAGGGCAGGAACAGGATCGGCGTGGTCATGCCGCTGGCGGTCAGGGAGAACTGCCCCTCGATCTCCCCGTGGCTGGCAAGGACCGCTTCGTCCGCATCCGGTTCGGCGCCCGCCGTGCTGTTATCGGTGTTGGCGTAGATCAGCCAGCCTTGGCGCCAATCGCTACCGTCGGCGCAGCTTGCGCCATCGTCACTGGGACAGACCCCCACCTGCAGGTTGCGCGAAATGGCTTCTGCCCGGGCGAAGGCGAGGTCGCTATACAGATCGGCGCTGTTCGCGCTGCGCTGGTTGCCGGCGATCATTTGCATGAAGGCAGGTATACCGATGACCAGCAGGATGCTCGAGACGGTGATGGCAACAAGGAGTTCCAGCAATGTAAAACCCTTCGAGAAAGCAGGTCTGGCCATGATTGATCCCGTTATCGGCAGCCGCTGGTGACAGTCGAGGCGTCAGCCGACCGACGGTCACGGGCGGCCGACCAGCGTTTGAAGGTTAGAATAGACGAGTCATGGCGCGCCCCGACCATATCCTGATTGCTGGCGGCGGGCTGATCGGCCTGATGACGGCCTGGTACGCGCGGCAAGCCGGGTATGCGGTGACCTTGTTTGAGGCTGATCGCGTGGCCCGCGGTGCCTCTTGGGCCGGGGGCGGGGTGCTCTGGCCGATCTATCCCTGGCGCTATCCCGAGTCGGTCCAGGCTGCCGCGGCCGCCGGTGCCAGACTGTATCCCGCCCTTTGCCGGGACCTGCATGCCGCGACGGGCATCGACTGTGAACTGCGCCGCACCGGCGTGGTGATTCTGGATGCCGGCGAGCAGCAAACGGCGCGGGAGTGGGCTGCCCGCGCCGGTCATGCCTGGTCGGCCTGGGCATCCGGAGAGCTGGGCCGCCGGCTGCCCGGCAGCCAGCATCGGCAGGGCATCTGGCTGCCCTGCGTGGCACAGGTGCGCAATCCGAGGCTGGGTCGGGCGCTGGCGGCGGCGCTGCAATTGGCCGGCGTCTCCATTCGGGAGCAGTGTGCGGTCACGCGGCTGCATGCCGGCGCTGAGGGCTTCCAGGGTTTCGAAACCGCACAGGGCTGGTTCCGGGGCGATTTCGGCGTGGTTGCTACCGGTGCGTGGACCGACGAGATTCCGGGCATGCCAGCATTGGCCGGCATCCGCCCGGTCAAGGGTCAGATGCTGCTGTTGCGCGGCCGGCCCGGCGCATTGCCCCACATTCTGGTTCATGACGGTTGTTACGCGATTCCTCGGGCTGATGGTCGCATCCTGATCGGCAGTACGGTTGAGGAAAGCGGCTTCGACGCCAGGCCAACCGCGGCAGGACGTCAGGTGCTTGAGGCCGCCGCTGCCGCGCTGCACGCGCCTCTTGTGGATTTGCCGATCGAGGCTCACTGGGCCGGACTGCGACCGGCTGCATCGGATGGCGAGCCGGTTGTTGGCCCGGTGGCGGGATGGCCGGGGGTCTTCGTCAATACCGGGCACTTCCGCAACGGTGTGGCCTGTGCACCAGCGGCGGGTCAGGCGCTGGTCCGGGCCATCGATGAAACTGCGTGCCAACCTTGGTCTACCAGCATTCCGCGCTGACATCCGTGCCACCGTCGGCGGCGTTGAACGCGGTGCGTCGGCCGAGATGGTCGAGTCGCAGGCGGACACAGTCATCCCCCAACTGATCCTTCTGGGCGGTGGCTTCCAGCATGAAGCCCTGGAAGTTTCCGCTGGCATCGGCGTCGGTACCGCTGGCTGCCACCTGGTACCAGCCGCCCTCGGTTTCGACACTGTTGCTCGGATAGTTAAGCCCGCCCGACCCCATTTTCCCGGCATAACTGTTCGGGCTTGACGTTGTGTAGACTCGTTCCTGCCGATTGGCGGCTTCCAGCAGTAGTCGCTGAGCATCGGTGCGGCGGGCTTCCCGCACCTGATTCACGTAGCTGGGGTAGGCGATGGCCGCCAGGATACCGACAACGGCAACCGCAATCACCAGTTCGATCAGGCTGAAGCCCGTCTTTCGATTGGAGGGAGCGCTCATCGCCGCAGCTCCCGCCAACTCCGGCGGCCGTCGGCCTCGTAGCCCGGGTTGACGGCACGGCTGACCTTGGAGCCGTCGCTGAACGGAATGATGGCATTGTCGAAGGCAGCGCCTGCGCCGGTATCGGCATCCGGCACCAGCTGGGGCCGCGCGATCATGAAGCCGGCCTCGCCGGGCACGGCCTTGCTGAACACGATCCCCGATGGCCTGATGGTCTCGCCGTTGAGGGACACGGTATCAGCAGCAGTGAACGTCAGATCGCTATTGACGTCGATGGCGGAGAAAGGTGTTCGGCCGCCGCTGGCGGCGTCGACGACCATGAAGAAACCGTTGCCGCCGATGGAACAGGCGTCATCGCTGGGCACCAGGCTGCTGAAGGCGACGATACGTCCGCGCAACGTGGCGTCGGTATCGATCAATTCGCCGCTGCCGGATGGCAGATCCAGGACCCAACCCCGCTTGTTCGCGCCGCCAATGGTAGCTTCCGCGTCGTCGGCACCGTCCTGATACGGAACCGGGTTCTGGGTGACACCGCGATAGGTCTGGCCGTCCTCGCTGCGGCCGAGGCCGTCCAGTATCTGCTGCCGGGTCAGCCGGTCGCGCCCGGGAACGGCCTTGACGCTAGTGGCAAAGGGCGGGTTGTCGGTGAAGCTGAAAACATCCAGGTCCCAGATGCCGTAGAAGCTGTTGGTTACGCGGGTGTCGGGGATATTGTCGCCACGTTCCAGATACTTGCCGGTGCCGAAATACACCATCACCCCGTACTCGCGGCCGTACGGGTGGAGCCCCACCCGCGGCTCGGTCGTGATGACCTGGCGCTGCCCGCCGGCACTGCGGGCAGTAAACAACGGGCTTCCGTTGAATCCCGTACCCCAGTCGGCGGCACTGGTAGCGGTCAGATCGAATTTCCAGAGGTTGCCGTACAGGTCGCCCGCGTAGATGTAGTCGGTGATGAAATCACCGTCGAGATCCACCGGGAAGACGCTGCCCAGACCGTTGCTGAAAGCCGGGTCGCCCTCGACGGCGGGTGAGGCACCGGTGTCGATCTTGCGGATCAGGCTGCCGTCGGACAAATCCACGACGAAAAGCACGGCGGATTCGCCGCCGCTGTTGTAGCCGTTACCGAAAACCGCCGCCCAGCGGCCGTTGTGCAGGCGGACGATGCTGGGTTCGCTGAAGGTCTTGCCCAGGTCCACATCCTCGAATTCCCAGAGCAGCACCTCGCCCGCATTGGACTCTGTCAGAGTCGTTGGGTCGGTGACATCTAGGGCAAACATGCTGCTGCCGCCACCTCGCAGACCGGCGACAAGGACGGTGCGCCAGGCCGGTCCACCGTCATGATTGATCACGGCATCCACCACTACCGGGTTGCCATCGACGTAGAAGCGGTGATCGTAATCCGGGTTCGTCAGGTCATCGAGTGCCGGCAGCAGGCTGCCGGGAATGAAGCTGAATGCCTCCCGGCCGTCGCTCGCCCGGAAACCGTGCAACATGCCGTCACCGGCGCCCACATACACCATCGGGGTGCGATCGGCGTGGGTGGCCATGAAGCTGGAGCCGGTCAGCGAGCGGTAGGGCAGGCTGGCCTGGTCCTCGACGGTACTCTGGTTGCCGTCCTGGCGGGCGTCGTCCCAGTCGAAGGGATACCGCAGGCGGTTGGGTGCCCCCACATACAATGGGCTGGAGTAGACAATATCGCCGAGAAGGCTGGTGCGGTTGCGGAACGAGCCACCATTCTGGCGTTCATTGCCCCGGGCGCCGCGCAGATACGCGAGCTGGTCGGCCGTGAGGGGTTGGCTGTCCTCATCGTTGGTAAGGCCCAGCGCCGTAGCGCGAAACGGAACCGCGTTGCCATTGCCGTCGGAGGTGATGATCTGCCGCTCGCCCGGGCTCATGGCGTTCAACTGGGTCGCGGCTGACCATTCCTGGCCGCAAACCTGTCCCAGGACATCCCCGTCCTCGCAGGCGCCGTTCCCGGTGCCGTCCGAAATGGACGCGGCGGTAAGGTCACCGGTCCATAGCCCGCTGACGAAACTGGCCTGGAAGACCCGGGCATCGCTGGAGATGGTACCGGTGTTGATCGACAACGACGACGCCGAGCCGCGGCGGCCGGAGATCTCCTGCAGGGTTGCGGCAAAGTTGTCGGCCACTTCCTGGGGGGTGTTGGCGTTGAGCAGGGTTCCGCGCCCGTTGAGGGTGGCGTGCCAGAGGTCGTCTACCTGGGCGGGGCCATAGGTGGTCAGAGACAGGCTGTCCCAGTTCGGCGGGTTGGCATAGGGGTCATCGGTCGCGTCTTCATCGGTGCCGAAGATGATGCCCTGCTGGCCCAGGGTGACGCCGAAAGTCACCATGTGCAGATCGTCGTTGCAGTCCAGCCACGGATCGGGGTTGTCCTGCTCGCACGCCGCAGGAACGGCAACCCGGCCGCGTTCGAAGTCGCCGTCCAGGCGGTCGGCCAGCCGACGGTAGTAGTACATTGCGGTGTCGCCGAGCGTATTCGACTTGCCGTCGGCATAGGGGCTGCCCTGGCCGCCGTCGGCATTGTCCACGCCCGCGGTGTAGTCCCGGTCACCGGTATAACCGTCGGTGAACAGGATGCCGAAGTTCTGCTGGCAGGGTTGCGTGATCACTTCGTCGTTGCGGGCGAACTGTTCGCCGAGGAAATGCAGGGCATGACGGTTCGGGGTGCCCCGGGGCTGCGAGAAGTCGATGTCCAGAATCGAGTCGATGAGCGTGCCACGTTCACCATCCAGATCCCGCATGGTCACGTCGAAGTAGTTCAGTGAACTGCTGTTTTGACTGCCCGTCTGGTTGATGGTGCAGGCCCCGACGTTGAAGCCGCTGACTTGATCGAACGCGCCCGCGATGCCGCCGCGGGTCGCAAGATGGCGCTTGCGGTAATAGGAGAACCAGTTGGCGAAGTTCTGCATCATCGCCTGGTATTGGGCTCCGGTCGCGAAATTGCCGGGCCGTATCTCGTAGCCATATAGGTCGCTGCCGTCCGGCGCGTCACCTGACAAAGGGGCCGCGGTGTAGCCGAAGCTATCCGGCAGCGGTGATGCGAGGTAGAAGGTAGCGGGGAAGTACTCGATCGCGAGATAGCGGTAGTTGTCGACCGTCGCGTTGCCATTCAGGCGGTACCAGCCGCCGCCGGCATCGATGATGAGGCCGCCCGGCAAAAGCATGTTCGGGCCGATCACGAAACTTTGGTAGGTGTCGTTTTCGCGCACGTCGCCGGTAAGATCAAAGCGGTCGCTGGCTCGGGCCGGGTCGGCGTAGGCATCGTCGGGATCCGCGTCGTCGTAGCCGACCCATGGTTTATACGTTACGGACGGGTTGAAGTAGGACTGGTTGAAGTCCGGCGATCGGGCAAAGGCGAATTGTGGAATGGGCGGGATGGCGAAGTAGTCGCTGTTGCTGCAGTACGCGCGCCGATCCCGTGCTCCATTGCCGTTACAGTTGTTCGGAAACAGATAGGTGTAGTTGTAGTAGTTGCCCTGCTGGTCACGTGCCGGCGAATAAAGGTTGCCATTGCTGTCGGAAAAGCTTCGGGTATTCCGGTTCCACCAGAGCGTGCCGCCGTCCGTGCCGAACAGCAGTTCAAAGTCCATGGAACCCGAATCATCCACGGCGACGATCACGTTTGGCTTGGCGCTGTTGGTGACAAACAGGGGTTGATCGGCGATATCCAGCGGTGTTGAAACTGCCGGCGGAGCAATCAGTAGGCTCATGGCCCCAAGCAGGGCCGGGCCGAGCAACTGAGGCGTCTTTTCGATCTGCATTGTGGTTATGCTCAGTACCGCTTCTGGTAGATGCTCTGGGTAACCGAGGTGGCGCCGGGATTGCCGCCCTGCGCGCGGCCGGTCACGCGGTATTGCGTGGCGCCGCTGCCCCGCGCAGCTGTATCCGGGTCCAGGTTGTCGGCGCGAAACGCCACTTCTTCGATATAGATACGAGGCAGGGCGACCAGGCCCAGATCCGCCGCCTCGACGTCGTCGGCTTGGTAGAAATGGAATGTGATCGGCTCTGGCTCGTCGGCCTGGTTGGCGTCATCCCAGGGCGCATCGGCAAGAAAGCCATTGATGCCCGCTTCTACCCCGGCCAGTGGAGCGTCTTCCGCCCACAACCGCCAGATCTTGGTGTCGTTGGTCTCGGTGTCCGCGGGCGTCGGATCATAGGTATGGTCACGGCCGGCCTCCGGGTAGGTGGCGAACTGCCCGAGGCGCCGCTCGCCATCGCGCAGGGCTGCGTCGGCGGCCTGCAGTGAGCGGAACCGCTCCCGCTGATTGGAGGTCATGCGTTCCTGCAGCGTGGTGGAACCCATGGTGGACAGGGCCAGCAGAGTGATCACGATCAGGAAGATCATGCCGGTGATCAACACGAATCCCTGCTGCGGAGTCTGGTGGCCGTGGTATCGCATCATGGCAGCCGGTTCTTGAGGGCGATCACCCGGTCGACCAGCACACGCTGACGCCGGTCGGTGGGCAGAGCGAGATTGTCGTCGAACAGCGTTTCGTCGAATTGCTGGTCGTCGCCGGCGTCGCGTGCCGTCGTCAGGACATCGCCCTCGCTGGCCAGAACCACCTGCATGTGCACGCTGTGAACATGATCGAAATCTGAAACCGCGGCCACTGCAGTCGCATCACCATAGCGGTCCACGGAGCCATCCTCGTTGGTATCCATGCCGTAGCGGATCGAAAGCGCCGATACGTTCTCGATCAAAGGCAGGAAGCTGTCGCCCACGGTACTGCCATCCGGGCGTGTCACCGCGCTGCCGTCGGCCTGTCGTAGCGATCGCTGGCACAACAGGGTGGCGTTGCCGTCGTTATCGGTGTCGGAGACGTAGAAACGATTGGTGGAAATGACGTCTTCAGCAACCAGGCCGCCGGCGCAGTCGTTCATCGCGCCGTCGGAACGAAAGCGGATGGTGACTTCGTCGAACCTGCCGTCTTCGCCCCGGAGTGGATCGCCGCCGTTGCGGAAGATCCGCTCGGCATCCAGGAACGCATCCGGGTAGTAGCCGGCATGCGCCACGATGGTGTCGAGAAAATAGGACACGACCCGTGCGTTCTGTTGCAGGGCCGCCTGTTCCTGCTGGACCCGGAAGCTTTCCCGATTGCCGAGCAGGATTTCCAGAATGCCTGCGAGCAACAACAGGCCGATGACCATGCCGATCATCAACTCGGTGAGCGTGAATCCGGCCTGACGCTGCCACGAGCTCACGGCACGAATTCCAGCTGGAAACAGCGCTGATCGATTTCGTCGTCCTCATCGTCGCAGGCATCGAAATCCTCGATCCCCTGGCGCTCCACCTGGCGGTCACGTTCGCGCCAGATCACCGTTACCCGGTGCGGGGACTTTCGGCTGCAGGCGTCACCATCGGCTGGGTCGTTGTCCAGACAGTCCACGCGGCCGCGACCGTTGGGCAGCTGCGCGCCGATGGATTGATCCCAGGCGTAGGCGTCCACGGTGGCCATCTGCTGGGCGGAGCAGCTGCTATCAACGCAGTCGAACCCCGGCGCCTTTCCGGCTGACGGATGGTCGATATCAGCGTAATGATTGGCATCGACCCCTGCTAGGTTACTGCGCATACGCTCGGCAATATCCTTGGCGGCGTCATTGGCGGTGGTGCGGGTCGCCGATACATGAGTGTTCGACAGACTGACCGCCTGTAGCCCAAGTAGGCCGAGCAACCCGATCGATACCACCACCAGCGCGATTAGCGCTTCCAGCAGGGTGAAACCTCGTTGCCGGGTCATGACTTGCACGGGGAGGCAGGGCCGCATTTCTCGGTGCGCATGTTGCCGCTGAACAGGACGGTGATATCCGTACGTTCGTCGACATCGTCAGGTCGCGCCACACTGAGGGTGCCGACGGTGCCTTCGGCGAAGCCGTTGGAATCAAACGTCACGCGCTCACTCAGGGTGCCGGTGCCTGAAATCGCCAGGCCCCGGCGAGCCCGGTTATTGACTCGCAGAAGTGGTTCGTCAGCACCATCGCGGACGCCGCTGTTGGTCGTATCGACGAAGATGATCCAGCCCTGCTGCCAACCGCCATCCGCGGTACATGACTGGCCGTCGCCACTCTTGCAGACGGTCACGTCCCGGCCGCGGGTGACGGCCTCGCTACGGGCGAAGTGCAGATCGGCCAGCAGGCTGTTGGCCTGGGAGGCAACCAGATTGCGTTCGATCATGGCCCGATAGGCGGGCACGGCCACAACCAGCAGCACCGCCGCTACCGCCAGTCCGACCAGCAGTTCGATCAGCGTGAATCCCGCCCGGCAGCAGGCTACGCTAGTCCCCATGTCTCTATCCTCGGCGTGTACCCCCATTTGCATGGAACGACATCCTGCTGCTCGACTGCCCCTTCAATCCGACGAGCGCGGCCGATTTTCCGACGGATGGTCGTTGCGTCAGGAAATTCGCGATGGACAGGCCGGCTTCAGCCTGCTGGAAGGCCTGATCGTGCTGGCTCTCGTGGGAGCTATCGGCATGGCGCTATGGCCGCAATACGCGGAATGGCAGCGCGTGCAGTACCGTGAGCCCGCGCGCCAGGCGCTCCAGGAACTGCATCGGCAGCTGGAACGCCACCACCATCGCACCGGCAGTTACGCGGGTGCCGCCGGAACCGACCGTGATCCGCGGGAAACCGGGGTGCCCCGGCTGATGCCGGCGGCGGTGCCCGATAACGCGACACCGCACTACCGTCTGCTGATTGTCACCGCCAACCGAAGGGGATTCGAAATCCACGCGGCACCCGTCGGTCCTCAGACTGCCGACATCTGCGGGACACTGACGCTCACCGCAACAGGCCAGCGCGGCATGGTTGAGGCGGCACCGGAGGCGCGGCGCGACGACTGCTGGCCACAGGCGCAATGACCGGGAGACGAACCTCGGCCGTTGATGAAATTGTGGCCATAGAATGGTTTCTCTATAATCGCGGCGAATCCATGGTTGTCGTTGCGTCGGAAGTCATTCTCGCGTCCTTTCGCAAGCACTGAACATGGCTTGAGCAGGGGAAGTCGACACAGGACTGACCGGCAATCGCGAGCGACGACTGATTATCGACAATTAGATTTAGCCGGAATAGCTCAGTTGGGTTTGGCCGAGAAAGCGAAAGCACGGCTTTCGCCGGCCAAACGCCGGGCAGGAGACCCGGCCGGGTAGCGCCGGATTTTGAGCGAGGGCAGGACGCCCGAGCGACGACTGACGATCGACAATTAGATTTGGCCGGGATAGCTCAGTTGGTAGAGCAGGGCATTCGTAATGCCAAGGTCGCAGGTTCGACTCCTGTTCCCGGCACCATACACATCCAATGGCGGGCGAGCGCCGGGCAGGAGGCCCGGCCGGAGAGCGCTGGATACCAGCGAGGGCAGGATGCCCGAGCGACGCCAATTGGACCGACGACTCTTAATGGAGAGGTGGCAGAGTGGGCGAGCCGGAGACAGACGAATCACTGATTCGTCCCGGCGAGCGCCGGGCAGGAAGCCCGAGCGACGCCAATTGGACCGACGACTCTTAATGGAGAGGTGGCAGAGTGGTCGAATGCACCGGTCTTGAAAACCGGCAGGGGTTTTGCCCCTCGTGGGTTCGAATCCCACCCTCTCCGCCAATTACAATTTTGACGAGAGCATTGCGGAATATGCGGGTGGATCGCGCCGCCGAGGAACCTCGTGGGTTGACGTGTACCTTCCCTGGCACACGCCCTCCGGGCAGCGCTTGCGCGCTGTCCCGTTTCGTTCCGGACGAAACGGTCGCATCCCACCCTCTCCGCTAATTACAGTTGGTCAGTTCGTTGTACAGGGACTGCCGCCAGATCCGGCGGCAATAGCCATGAGGAAGAAAGCATGCAGCAGCACTTGATTGATACCGCCAATGCGCTGGTCGCGCCTGGCAAGGGCATCCTCGCCGCCGACGAGTCGACCGGCACGATCACCAAGCGGCTGGCCGGTATCAGCGTCGAGTCCAACGAGGCCAATCGCCAGGCCTACCGGGATCTGCTGTTTACCACCGAGGGCGCCGAGGCTTTCATCAGCGGCGTGATTCTGTTCGAGGAGACCCTGTTCCAGTCGGGTCTGGACGGCACGCCGTTTACCGACCTGCTGACCCGCAAGGGCGTGATCCCGGGCATCAAGGTCGACAAGGGCGCCAAGCCGCTGGCGGGCAGCCCCGACGAAAAGATCACCGAGGGTCTGGACGGACTGCGTGAACGGCTGGCCGACTATGCCAAGGCCGGAGCCCGTTTCGCCAAGTGGCGTGCGGTAATCACCATCGGTGACGGCATGCCCACGGATTACTGTATCGACACCAACGCGCATGCTCTGGCGCGCTACGCCGCCCTCTGCCAGGAGGCGGGTATCGTGCCGATCGTGGAGCCCGAAGTCCTGATGGATGGCCCGCATGACATCGAGCGCTGCGAGGCGGTCACCGAACGCACCCTGACGCGTGTATTCGACGAACTGGTCGCCCAGCAGGTTCTTCTCGAGGGGATGCTGCTCAAGCCCAACATGGTGATCTCGGGCACCGAGTGTCCGCAGCAGGCGGGGGTGGACGAGGTTGCGGCCACCACGCTGCGCTGTCTGCGTCGCCATGTGCCGGCCGCGGTGCCCGGCATCGTGTTCCTGTCGGGCGGACAGAGCGACGAGCTGGCGACCCGCCATCTCAACGCGATGAACCAGCTTGGTGACGCCCCCTGGACGTTGTCGTTCTCCTACGGTCGGGCCCTCCAGGCCCCGGCGCTGGCGGCCTGGTCCGGCAAGTCGGACAACGTGCCGGCCGCCCAGCAGGCCTACTATCGCCGTGCCCGTTGCAACGGCGCCGCCGCACTTGGCCAGTACACCGACGCCATGGAACAGGACGCGGCCTGAGCAATTCCGGTTACTGATGCCGGTGCTGCCGGACGGCGGGCGCGATAGCGCATGAAGGCCGTCGCGGCCCTCAAGATCAGCCCGCTGTTCCGGGCCCTGGACCGGCGGTCGCTGCGCGCGCTGGGAGACGCCGCCGAATGGCGTGACTACCGCGGCGGGGAGTACCTGTTTCGACGGGGTCAGCCCGGTGATGCGTTGTTCCTCGTGGTTCACGGGCGGGTGCGCGTCATTCGCGCGGCGGACCGCGGTGCCCCGGCCGCAGTCGTGGAAGCGGGACTCGGGCAGACGGTGGGCGAAGTCGCGCTGGTGACGGGTGAGCCCCGTGTCGCGGATGCTCTGGCCCTCCGGGATTCGCGCGTACTCCGCATCAGCCAATCGGCATTCGAGGCGGTCGTTCAGCGGCATCCCGCCGCGATGCTGGCGCTGGTGCGACAGCTTTTGGAACGCCAGCGTCACGATGCGGTTACCCATCCGCGTGACCGCCGTCGCAGTGCGCGCACCTACGCATTGGTGCCGGCGCACGACGGTATCGATATCCGCGGTATCGGCAGCGCGTTCAGCCGAACGCTGGCGGGCTTTGACTCCCTGATGCGGCTCGATCCGTCTAGGGTGGACCAGGCACTGGGGGAGGGGGCGGCGGCTACCGATTTCGAGGCCGGGGGCAACGCCCGCGTGGCCGGCTGGCTGAACCGCCTCGAGGATGCCTACCGCTATCTCGTCTACCAGGCCACCGGCGAACTGGATGCCTGGACCCGTCGCTGCGTGCGACAGGCCGACCGGATCGTGGTCATCGCCCACCGGGACCGTGATCCCGCCGGCAGCCGGGTGCTCGCCTGGCTGCGCGAGGCGGAACTCCGGGCCCCGGTGGAGTTGCTACTGCTTGACCGGGACGATGACGAGGCCCCGGCCCGGAGCGCGGACTGGCAGTCGGTATTGGCGGTCGAGCGTCAGCATCGAATCGACGCCTCGCTGCCGGCGGCGGCACTGGGACGTGCGGTGCGTCTGATCTCGGGGCAGGCGCTGTGTGTCGTTCTGGGTGGCGGTGGCGCCCGGGGCTTTGCGCACGTGGGTCTGTTGCGGGCGCTGGAAGACCGCGGCCTGGCCGTGGACGCGGTGGGCGGCACCAGCATGGGGGCATTCGTGGGCGGACTGGTGGCCTGTGGCCATGATTCCGATACCGTGCTGGATACGCTTCGGGATACGTTCGTGACCCACAACTATCTCAACGATTACTCGTTCTCCCGGGTATCGCTGATCTCGGGGCAGAAATTCCGCCGGCAACTGTTAAGCATTTTCGGGGAACGGCGCATCGAGGAGCTGCCGATGCCGTTCTTCTGCGAAAGCACCAATCTGACCCGGGGGTTGCCGGTGGTTCACAACCACGGCCACCTGGCCGACTGGGTTGGCACGAGTATGGCGGTACCGGGCATCGCCCCGCCCACCGTCTACCAGGGCGACCTGCTGGTGGACGGCGGCCTGATGCGCAGTATTCCATTCGAGACCATGCACGCCATGGGTCTGGGGCCGGTGCTGGTGTCGGACGTCAGCCGTAACGCCGATCTGCGCGTGGAACAGGCCAGGGGTGAACTGCCTGAACTGCTCAGCAGCGTCGACGGCGCCCCCCGGCACCTGAACATCTTCAAGATCCTGTTCCAGTCGGCCACGCTCACCAGCGAGCGGGAGACTCGGGAACTGGATCGCCAGGCCGATCTGGTTCTGCACATGCCGGTGGGCGAGTCAGGGATGTTCGACTGGGAGGACATCGATGGTATCGTCTACCGCGCCTATCACCATGCGGACGAGCAGCTCGACCGCTGGGCCGGCGGCGGGACGTCCGGCTGATTCCGTGTCAGTCGCCGGCGGTCAGCAGGCGTCGCATGACGTCTTCGAAGATCCTCGACAGGGTGGTCAGATCCGCGGCCGAGACCCATTCGTTGGCCTGGTGAATGGTGGCATTGACGGGTCCGAGTTCCACCACCTGCGCGCCAGTGGGCGCGATGAACCGGCCGTCCGAGGTGCCACCACCGGTGGAGCGGACGGGTCGATCTCCCAGGCAGGCCTGACAGGCGTCGCTGACGGCGTCGAGTAGGGCCCCGCCCCGCGTGATGAAGGGTTTGCCGGACAGGTGCCAGTCGATATCGCAGACCAGGTCGTGCCGTTGGCACACCGCATCCACGGTTGCCCTGATCGCGTCCGGGGTCAGGGCGGGTGAAAAACGCAGGTTGAATCGCGCCTCGGCATGGCCCGGAATCACGTTGTCGGCGCCGGTGCCGGCCTGGAGATTGGAAATCTGGAAGCTGGTAGGCGGGAAGTCATCATCGCCGGCGTCCCAGCTATGCCCGGCCAGTTCGGTGAGCACCGGCATCAGGCGATGCAGGGCGTTGTCCGCGCTATCGGGGTAGGCCACGTGGCCCTGGCGGCCGTGGGCCCGGATATGACCGGTCAGACTGCCGCGACGACCGTGCCGGATGGTGTCACCCAGAACCGCGCGGCTCGAGGGCTCACCGACGACGCACCAGTCGATGGCGTCGCCCCTTTCGCCCAGCGTTTCCATTACCCGGCGGGTGCCGTCGCGGGCCGCGCCTTCTTCATCGCTGGTCAGCAGCAGCGCCAGCCGGCCTTGCTGGCGTTCCCCGAAACCGGCCCGGAACCGTTCAGCGGCGGTCACCATGGCCGCGACGCTGCCCTTCATGTCAGCGGCGCCCCGGCCGATCAGGCGGTCGCCGTCCAGCTGCGGCACGAACGGATCCGTGTGCCAGTCCTCGGCGGGACCGGGCGGGACCACGTCGGTATGGCCGGCGAAACACAGCAACGGCCCGCGGTCGCCAGCCACGGCCCAGAGATTATCCACGTCGCCGAAGCGCAGGTTTTCCACCCGGAAACCCGCGGCCTGCAGGCGTCCGGCAATGAGCGGCTGACAGCCGGCATCGTCGGGGGTCACGGACGGCCGGGCGATCAGTTCCCGGGCCAGTGCCAGCGTGCTGTCCATCAGTCCGCACCGGCCAGCGCGGCTTCGTAGCGGGCGGCGGAAAAGCCCACCAGCAGGTCGCTGCCGTGTTCCAGCACCGGCCGCTTGATCAGGGTGGGGTGACGCTGGAGCAGCTTGCGTGCGCGCTGCGCGTCGATGGCCTGCTTGTCCGTGTCCGGCAGTTCACGCCAGGTCGTGCTGCGTTTGTTGAGCAGGGCTTCCCAGCCCAGCGCCTCCAGCCAGCCGCCGAGCTGCTCGGCGGTGATGCCGTCGTCGTGCAGGTCGACGAACGCATGGTCGATGCCGGCCGTGGCTAGCCACTGGCCCGCCTTGCGGGTGGTGTCACAGTTCTTCAGGCCGTAAAGGATGACGCTCACTGCAGGTTCTCTTCCCAACTTGAAACCCGAAACCTGAAACTGGAAACGCGGGCGCGCAAACGCCCGCTTAGTCCGCGCTGCGCAGCAACTCGTTGATGCCCACCTTGGCGCGGGTGGCGGCATCGACGTGCTTGACGATCACGGCGCAGTTCAGACTATAGTGGCCGCCGTCCCTGGGCAGGCTGCCGGCGACCACGACGGCACCGGCCGGGACTTCACCGCGGGTGATTTCGCCGCTTTCGCGATCGTAGATCGGCGTGCTCTGGCCGATGAATACCCCCATGGAAATCACCGCGCCTTCGCGCACGATCACCCCTTCGACGATCTCCGAGCGGGCGCCGATGAAGCAGTTGTCCTCGATGATGGTGGGATTGGCCTGCAGCGGCTCGAGCACGCCGCCGATGCCGACGCCCCCGGACAGATGCACGCCTTCCCCGATCTGGGCGCAGGAGCCGACCGTGGCCCAGGTATCCACCATGCTGCCGCGGCCCACGAACGCACCGATGTTCACAAATGAAGGCATCAGCACGACGTCGGGCGCGATGTGGGCGCCCTTGCGCACGGTGGCCGGCGGTACCACGCGGGCACCCTGCGCGCGGAAGGCGGCGTCGTCGAAATCGGCGTACTTGCTCGGCACCTTGTCGAAGTAGCGGGTTTCGGCCCCGCCGACCACCGTGTTGTCGCGCAGGCGGAACGACAGCAGCACCGCCTTCTTCAGCCACTGGTTGACCACCCATTTGCCGTCACGGGGCTCGGCCACCCGGACCTGTCCGCGGTCGATCTGTTCGATCGCCTCGAAAACGGCCTCGCGTACGGCGGCGTCGGCGCTGTCGGGCCGGATGGTATCGCGCTGCTCGAACGCTTGTTCAATGGTGGTCTGCAGATCGGCCATGGGGTTGTCTGATTGCGAATGAAGGACGCGGATTCTACCAGCGGGCCGGCCCGCTGCCAGTCATGGTGGATCAGGCCCCGAGTCGTTCGGCCACCCGGACGATGCGGTGGGCGGCTTCGATGCATTCGGGGACGCCGGCCACCAGCGACAGCCGCAGCCGGCCGTTGCCGGGATTGCTGCCGCCCGCTTCGCGCCCCAGGTAGCGGCCGGGTACGGCGCGCAGGTTCTCCTGCTCGAACAGGGCCCGGATGAAGGTTTCGTCGTCGCCCCCGGCGACCTGCTCGGGCAGAGCCGGCCAGAGATAGAAACTCCCGGCCGGGCGGGTCACGTCCAGCACCGGGGCCAGAATGGGCAGGACGGCGTCGAGCTTGGCGCGATAGGCATCGCGGTTGGCCAGGACATGCGTTTCATCCGACCAGGCAGCCCGGCTGGCGGCCTGCACCGGCGGGCCCAGGGTGGCGCCGTGATAGGTGCGGTAGCGCAGGAACTGCCGCAATACGTCGGCATCACCGGCCACGAAGCCCGAGCGCAGGCCGGGCAGGTTGGACCGCTTGGACAGACTGTGGAAGACCACGCAGCGCTGGAAGCGATCATTGCCCTGACGCGCGGCCACCTCCAGCAGGCCCGGGGGCGGCGCCTGCTCGTCGAAGTAGATCTCGCTGTAGCACTCGTCGGCGGCGAGAAGGAAATCATGGCGTTCGGCCAGTGCCAGGGCCCGGGCCAGGTAATCGGCATCCAGTACCGCACCGCTCGGATTGCCGGGCGAGCACAGGTAGACCAGTTCGCATTGTCGCCACTGCGCGGCGGTGACCGCATCGAGATCGGGCCGGAAACCGTTGTCTGCACGACAGGGCAGGTACAGGGGCTCTGCGCCGGCCAGCAGGGCCGCGCCTTCGTAGATCTGATAGCCGGGGTTGGGCAGGGCCACCCGGGCGTCCGGGCCGGCCACTACCGTCTGGGCAAAAGCGAACAGGGCTTCGCGGGTCCCGGCGACGGGCAGAATCTGGGTATCGGGGTCCGGCGGGCAGTCTGCGAGCCCGAAACGTCGCGTCAGCCAGTCGGCAATCGTCTCGCGGAGTCCGGCCTCGCCACGGGTGGCGGGGTAACGGGAAAAGCCGTCCAGATTGTCGACGATGGCTTGCCGGGCGCAGTCCGGCGCCGGGTGCTGGGGTTCCCCCACCCCCAGGGAAATCGGCGCCCGATCGGCAGGCGGAACCGCCCCGGCCAGCAGCCCGGCCAGACGCTCGAAGGGATAGGGCTGCAGACGCGCCAGCCGTGGGTTCATGTGGCTTCGTCCCGGGTCCGGTCGAGCACCCGCATCAGCATCTGGCGAAGCTGGTAGAACGCGACCGGGTCGTTGATCGGCGCCCCCTCCCGGTCGGTGATGTGGAAGACGTCCTCCGCCCGTTCGCCGATGGTGGCGATCTTGGCGGTATCCACCAGGATGCCGCGCTTGCGGAATATCTGACCGACGGTCGACAGCAGCCCGGGCCGGTCGGCTGTGGTCAGTTCCATCACCGTGTGCTGGTGGCGATGGTCGACAGTGAAATACACTTGTGTGGGTACCGAAAAGGCGCGGCTGCGGCGGGAGCTGCGACGGGTGACGCGGATTTCCGAGACTTCCGGGTTGGCGATGGCCTGGGCCAGTGCGGTCTCGATTTCCGCACCCCGGCGGGCGTCGGTGATGGGGCGCCCGTCGCTTTCGGTGACCACGTAGCTGTCCATGGTGCAGTCGTCCACCGTGGTGTTGATGCGGGCATCCAGGATCGATAATCCCAGCTGTGCGAGGACACCGGTGGTCAGGCCGAACAGGTAATCCCGGTCACGGGTGTAGACGAATACCGTGGTGCCCTGATCGCCGACGCTGTCGACGATCACCAGCGACTGATCGGAGGAATCGGCCTGCTGGTGATGGCGGGCGATGGCCTCGGTGTGCCAGGCGATTTCCTCGGCGCTGTGACGAAGGAAGTAATCGTCATCCAGCCGGGCCCAGACCTGCTTGAACGCCGGAGTGCGGACCTTGCGGCGGGTGAGCAGGGCGGCGGCCGCGCTGCGGTTTTCGGCCACCAACTCGGCCTGCTGGAGCGGATTGTCCAGGCCCCGCTCCAGGTTGCGCCGGGTATTGGTATAGAGCTCGGTGAGCAGGCTTTCCTTCCAGGAATTCCACAGGTTGGGGTTGGTGGCGCGGATGTCGCAAATCGTGAATACGTAGAGCCGGTCCAGCCGTTCCACCGTGCCCACCGCCTGGGCGAACTCGTGGACGACCTCGGGGTCGTTGATGTCCTTGCGCTGGGCGGTCATGGACATCAGCAGATGCTGGCGGATCAGCCAGCAGATCATTTCGCGGTCCTCGCTGGCCATGCCGTGCTCGCGGCAGAACGCGTCGGCGTCTTCGGCCCCCAACTCGGCGTGGTCGCCGCCGCGACCCTTGGCGATATCGTGGAACAGGCCGGTAATGTAGAGCAGGTCATGCTTGTCCAGGCTCTGCATGACCCGGCTGATCGCCGGCAGTTCATGGTCGAAGCGAGGCAGGGCCAGCCGGCGCAGATTGCGGATCACGAACAGCGTGTGTTCGTCCACGGTCAGGGTGTGGAACAGATCGAACTGCATGCGGCCGATGATGTCCCCGAAGGCCGGCAGGTAGCGTCCCAGCACCCCGTAGCGGTTCATTCGCCGCAGCGCGCGGGTGACGCCGTTGCGCTGACGCAGGATTTCGGTGAACAGTCGTCGGCTACGCACATCCCCGCGCAGCCCCTCGTCGATCAGGTGACGGTCCCGCCGCATCAGGCGCAGGGTATGCGCGCGGATGCCCACCAGCCGCGGGCGGGTCTGCATGAGATAGAAGATTTCCAGCAGCGCCCGGGGTGAACGGCGGAACACTTCGTCGTCGCGCACCTCGATGAAACCCAGCCGGGCCTGAAAGCGGCCGTTGATCGGCCGGGGCGCGGCGTCTTCGCCAGCGTGCAGGATTGCCTCGCTGAAAAGCTGCAGCAGAATATCATTAAGCGCTGATAGAGCCTTGATATTGCGGTAATATCTCTGCATGAACTGCTCGACCGCCAAGTTGTGGCTGGCATCCTGGTAGCCCAGCATTTCGGCCACCCGCACCTGGTGGTCGAACAGCAACCGGTCCTCGCAGCGATCGGTGACCATGTGCAGGGCAAAGCGTACCCGCCAGAGGAAGGACTGCCCCCGGCGAAGTTCCCGGTATTCCCGTTCGGTGAGGAATCCGTGCTCGACCAGGCCGTAGAGGGTGTCGGTATCGAAATGGCGTTTGGCCACCCAGGCGATGGTCTGGATGTCCCGCAGGCCGCCGGGTGATTCCTTGGTGTTGGGTTCGAGCTTGTAGGCGGTTTCGTCGTAGTGGGCGTGGCGGGCCTGCTGTTCCTCCAGCTTGGCCTGGAAGAAGGCTGCGGTTGGCCAGACCCGGTCCGGCTGCAGCCGTGTTCCCATCTCGGTCACCAGGCCGGCATCGCCCGCCAGCCGGCGGGCCTCCATCAGATTGGTGATGACGGTGACATCATCGGCCGCCGCGTCGGTGCATTCGGCTGGCGAGCGCACGCTGTGGCCGATCTGCAGGCCGATATCCCAGATGAAGGTGATGAACCGCTCCAGGCCGTCGCGAATCTCGTCCAGACAGCCCTCGCGGTAGAGGATCAGCAGGTCGACGTCGGAATTGGGCAGCAGTTCGCCGCGGCCATAGCCGCCAACCGCGACCAGGGCGGTGCGGGGGTCGCTGTCACCCAGGAGTTCCTGCCAGGCCCGGACCAGAATACGGTCGGTGCAGGCGGCACGCAGCCGCACCAGCTCGTCGATGGGGACGCCGGCCCCGAACGCCTCGCCGAGTGTCTCCCGCACCGACTTGAGCGCGGCGCGGACCGGCTTGATCTCCAGCGGCGCCACGCCTTCGGTGTGAGCGAACAGCTCGGCCTGCAGGTCGGCTGCCGCCGGCGCGCGATCGGGCGCGGGATTCAAGAGGCGTCCCGGCCCAGCGTCAGTACCTCGACTCCGTCGGCGGTAACCAGCAGGGTGTGTTCCCATTGCGCCGACAGAGTGTGGTCCTTGGTCACCACTGTCCAGCCGTCGCGCAGCACCTTAACGTGGCGTTTCCCGGCATTGACCATGGGCTCGATGGTGAAGGTCATGCCGGCCTCGAGTGCTAGCCCGGTGCCGGCCTGACCATAGTGCAGGACCTGCGGGTCCTCGTGGAATTCACGCCCGATGCCGTGCCCGCAGTACTCGCGTACCACCGAGAAATTGCTGGCTTCCACGTGGTGCTGGATGACGGCACCGATGTCGCCCAGGGTGGTGCCGGGGCGCACGATGTCGATGCCCTGCCACAGGGCCTCGTAGGCCACGTCGGACAGGCGCGCCGCCTGCACGCCCGGTTCGCCGGCGAAGAACATGCGGGACGTGTCGCCGTGATAACCGTCCTTGATCACGGTGACGTCGATGTTCAAGGCGTCGCCCTTCTTGAGCTTCTTGTCCCCCGGAATGCCGTGGCAGACCACGTGATTCACCGAGGTGCACACGGACTTGGGAAAGCCGTGATAATTCAGCGGGGCGGGGATCGCATCCAGCTCGCCGACGATGTACTCGTGGCACAGGCGATCGAGCTCGCCGGTGGTAACGCCGGGCTGCACATATTCCCCGATCATGTCGAGTACGCTGGCGGCCATCCGGCCGGCGGTGCGCATCCGGTCCTGTTCGTCGGCGGTCTTGATGGTGACGGTCATAAGCCTCGAGTGTTGGCGGGGCGGATACCGCGGGGCCGGTCGGGGCGCGCCGCGGGCGAGTGCCGACGGGGGTTTACCGCGGCGATGTGGTGGTCCGGCAAAGCGCAGTATGGTATAAAGCGCCGCCGCTCGCGGCAACGCGGGCGTTATTCGTAACGCGGCCGGTTCGCCGGTACTTTTGAAAATTCTCACGCCCACCGGCACATGTGGCCGGGTGTCCTGCCTGCAACTGCAAGCCGGGATTGCCGCATGGGGTGGCGCGGAGGCTCAACCCGGAGACAACTCATGACCGATATCAGCATGCGCGAACTGCTGGAAGCGGGTGTGCACTTTGGCCACCGCACGCGCTATTGGAACCCGAAGATGGAACCCTACATCTTCGGCCATCGCAACAAGATCCACATCATCAACCTCGAGGAGACCCTGCCGCTTCTCAAGGACGCCTACAACTACGTCAGCCGACTGGCCGCCAACGGCGGCAAGCTGATGTTCGTGGGCACCAAGCGCGCGGCCCGCGATGCCATCGGCACACAGGCGGCCCGCTGCGGCATGCCCTACGTCAATCACCGCTGGCTGGGCGGCATGCTCACCAACTTCAAGACGGTAAAGAACTCGATTCAGCGCCTGCACGATCTGGAGCAGATGATCGAGGACGGCTCGATCCGCAAGGTTTCCAAGAAGGAAGGCCTGGAACTGTCCCGCGAGCGGGACAAGCTCGAGCGCGGCATCGGCGGCATCAAGGACATGACCAGCCTGCCGGATGCGCTGTTCGTGGTCGACGTCGGTTTCGAGAACATCGCCGTGGACGAGGCCCGCAAGCTGGGCATCCCGGTGGTGGCGGTGGTGGATTCCAACTGCTCCCCGGATAAGGTCGACATGGTAATACCGGGCAATGACGACGCGATTCGTGCCATTCGCATCTACAGCCAGGTCATGGCCGACGCGGTCATCGCCGGTCGCGGCATCTCCGTGCGTCCCGACGACAGCGGTGATTTCGTCGAGGTCGAGGAGACCGAAGCGGCCGCCCCGGCAGCGGTCGAGTCCGGAACCAAACCGGAACCGGAAGCACCCAAGGTGACCCAGAACACCGTGTTGCAGGAATCCGAAGCCGAGGCCGAACCGGCCGCGACGGCGTCGCTTGAGGATGTGGCTGCGGTGGATGCCGAGGCCAAGCCGGAAGGCGACGAGGACACCGCGGACAAGAGCTGAAGTCTGCTGCACAACATCCCGAATTGAAAGGAAGATCCATGACGATCAGTGCATCTCAGGTCAAGGCCCTGCGCGAGCGAACCGGCGCGGGCATGATGGAATGCAAGAAGGCGCTCCAGGCCGCGGATGGCGATATCGACGCCGCGGCGGAGAACATGCGCCGCGACGGTCTGGCCAAGGCCGACAAGAAGGCTGGTCGCGTGGCCGCGGAAGGCCGCGCGGTGACTGCCGTCAGCGATGACGGCAGCCGCGCCCTGCTGCTGGAAGTGAACTCGGAAACCGATTTCGTTGCCAGCAATGCGGATTTCGTTGCCTTCGCCGAGCAGGTGGCCGGCGCCGCACTGGCGGCCGGAGTCGAGGAGGCCGAGGCGCTGTCCGAACTGGAAGTGGACGGTGAGACCGTCGACGCCCGGCGGCGGGCCCTGGTGGCCAAGCTGGGCGAGAACATCTCCGTGCGTCGGGTGCATTGCATCACTGCGGATAACGGCGTGATCGGCGCCTACCTGCATGGCAGCCGGATCGGCTGTCTGGTGGCGCTGGAAGGCGGCGACGAGGCGCTGGCGCGGGATATCGCCATGCATGTGGCTGCCACCAACCCGGAATACGCCTCGCCCGACCACGTGCCAGAGGACGTGCGTCAGCGCGAAAAGGCATTCCTGATCGAGCAGGCGCGTGACAGCGGCAAGCCGGACGACATCATCGAGAAGATGGTCGAGGGTCGCCTGCGCAAGTATTTCGCCGAGATCACACTGCTGGGTCAGCCCTTCGTCAAGGATCCGGACCAGACGGTGGAGAAGCTGCTGAAAGCGGCTGGTGCCACGCTGCTGGCCTACGCTCGTTTCGAAGTGGGCGAGGGGATCGAGAAGGTCGAGGAAGACTTTGCCGCCGAGGTGCGGGCCCAGGCCCAGGGCTCGGCCTGAACAACAGGGATGTCGCCCGTCACCGGCGGGCGCACCCGACGGTGCCGCCGCATGGCTGCGTGATTCTGGTCAAGCAATAAGAGGACTGCATGTCCGACAAGCCGGTCCACCGCCGCATTCTGCTCAAGCTCAGTGGCGAAGCCCTGATGGGCGAATCCGACTACGGCATCAGTCCAGCGGTGATTCACCGCCTGGCCGGTGAAATCGGCGACCAGATAGCCCTGGGTGTTCAGATAGCGGTCGTGGTCGGCGGCGGTAACATCTTCCGCGGCGCGGGTCTGGCCGGGGCCGGCATGGACCGGGTGACCGGGGACCAGATGGGCATGCTGGCCACCGTGATCAATGCCCTGGCCCTGCAGGACGCGGTGGAACGCGCCGGCATGACCGCCCGGGTGATGTCGGCGATTCGCGTTAACCAGGTATGCGAGGACTACATCCGCCGCCGGGCCATCCGGCATCTGGACAAGGGCCGGGTGGTGATCTTCGCCGCCGGCACGGGCAATCCCTTCTTCACCACGGATTCGGCAGCCAGCCTGCGGGCGATCGAGATCGGTGCGGATCTGCTGCTCAAGGCCACCAAGGTGGACGGTATCTACAGCGCCGATCCGAACAAGGACGCGAACGCGATACGCCACGAGCACCTCAGTTACGACGAAGTCATCGATGGCCGTCTGGCGGTGATGGATACCACCGCCATCGTGCTCTGCCGGGACAATGGTCTGCCGCTTCGGGTATTCGACATTCAACGGGCCGGCGATCTCGGCCGCATCGTGCGTGGTGACACCACGGTGGGTACGCTGGTCGACAATCGCACCGGTTCCACGGAGACGCCATGATCGACGAGATTATCAAGGACGCGCAGCAGCGCATGGACAAGTCCATCAGCGTGCTGCAGGACAACTTCAGCAAGATCCGCACCGGCCGGGCCAGCGCCAACCTGCTGGACCACGTGGAAGTGGAGTATTACGGCGCCAAGGTGCCGATTCACCAGGCCGCCAGCGTGAGCGTGGAAGATGCCCGCACCATTACCGTCAGTCCCTGGGAGAAATCCATGGTGCCGGTGGTGGAGAAGGCGATCATGACCTCGGATCTGGGCCTGAATCCCTCCACCAGCGGGCAGGTCATCCGGGTGATGCTGCCGCCGCTGACCGAGGAGCGTCGCCGCGACCTGGTCAAGATCCTGCGCCAGGAAGCCGAGGACACCCGGGTGGCGGTGCGCAATATCCGGCGGGATGCGAACCAGGACTTCAAGGAACTGGTCAACGAAAAGGACATCACCGAGGATGAGGCCCGCAGCGCGGAGAACCGCATCCAGACCCTGACCGACGAGCATGTCGGCCGGATCGATTCGCTGCTCGATAACAAAGAGCAGGAAGTGATGACGGTCTGAGCGGGACGGCTGCTGCCATGCCGGCGGAATCGGGCGGACCACGCCACGTCGCCATCATCATGGACGGCAATGGCCGGTGGGCGCGTGCCCGGGGCTATCCCCGGGCCCACGGCCACAAGGCCGGCGCGGAAGCCACCCGCGCGGTGGTCCGGGCCGCGCCCGACCTGGGCATTCGCACCCTCACCCTGTTTGCGTTTTCCAGCGAGAACTGGCGCCGGCCGGGCGCCGAAGTGTCGCTGCTGATGACGCTTTTCAAGCGCACGATCCGCCGCGAGATTCACGAGTTGCGGGCCCGCGGTGTGCGGCTTGTGTTCATCGGTGCCCGGGAGCGGCTGTCGCCGGCGCTGCAGGCCGATATGCGCCGGGCCGAGCGGCTCACCGAGGCCAACCATCGCCTGAATCTTCTGATCGCCGTGGATTTCGGTGGCCGCTGGGACCTGGTCCGGGCTGCGCAGCAGCTGGCGCGGGCCTGTGTCGACGGCGAGCAGGCGCCCGAGGCGATTGACGAAGCTGCCCTGGGCGGCGCGACCAGTCTGGCCGGCCACGGCGGTCCGGACCTGTTCATCCGCACCGGTGGCGAACGGCGGATCAGCAACTTCCTGCTCTGGGATCTGGCCTATACCGAGCTCTACTTCGCCGACACGCTGTGGCCGGATTTCGATGCCGGCGCCCTGGCCGAGGCCGTGCACTGGTTTGCCGGCCGCGAGCGGCGTTTCGGCGGAATCGACGAGGCCCACCCATGCTGAAAACCCGCATCCTCACGGCACTGGCATTGCTGCCGCTGGTTGTGGCCGCCATCCTCTGGCTGCCCACCGCGGGTGTTGCCCTGATTCTCGGCTCGCTGTTGACACTGGGCGCCTGGGAATGGGGCCGTCTGGGTGGCATTCGCGAGGCCGGCCCGCGTGCGGCGGGCGCGGCGGTCACGGCCCTGGTGATGCTCGGCGGCTGGTACGGGTTGGTGCACCCGGGTCTGGTCCTGACCTGGCTCGGGGCAGCACTGGTCTGGTGGGCCGCGGCGGTGCGCTGGATTCCGGCCTTCCCTCGCGGTTGGGGCGCCAGCCTGGGACGCCCGGCGCTGACCTTGATCAGCGGCCTGCTCGTGCTCAGCGCCTGTTTCGTGGCCCTGGTCTGGCTGCACGCCGGGCCGGCCGGCCCCACGCTGATGCTGCTTCTGCTGATTTTGATCTGGGCCGCCGACACCGGCGCCTACTTCGCCGGCCGGGCGCTGGGACGGCGCAAGCTGGCGCCCAACGTCAGTCCGGGCAAGACCCTGGAAGGCGCTGCGGGCGGCCTGGCCTTGACCACACTGGCCGGGGTGCTCGGGGCCTGGTGGCTGGATCTGGCCGGCGGTGTGGCCCTGGCATTCATTCTGCTGGCGGTCCTGACCGGAGCGATCTCCATCGTCGGGGATCTGACCCAGAGCATGTTCAAGCGCCATGCCGGGGTGAAGGACAGCGGCAATCTGTTTCCGGGGCACGGCGGGGTGCTCGATCGCATCGACAGCCTGCTGGCGGCGGCACCGCTGTTCTCGCTGGGGCTGCAATGGTTGCCGCTGTGATTGTCCGGCCGTGTCGGGATCGAATCCGGTTCCCCGCGGTCCAACGCCCGTTCACGAATTGCCTTCAACCTGGGGAGTGTCATGCCTGACTGGCTGATGTCGGTACCGGCATTCATCGTCGCGATCGGTGTGCTGGTGGCGGTACACGAATTCGGCCATTTCTGGGTCGCCCGGCGGCTCGGTGTTCAGGTGTTGCGGTATTCGGTGGGCTTCGGGCCCCGGTTGCTGGGTCGGACCGGACGTGATGGCACCGAATACTGGCTGTCCGCGATTCCGCTCGGCGGCTACGTCAAAATGCTCGACGACCGCGAGGGCGAGGTGCCGGCGGATCAGGCACACCGAGCCTTCAATCGTCAGCCGGTGGCCAGCCGCATTGCCATTGTCGCGGCAGGCCCCGGCATCAATTTCCTCTTTGCGATAGCCGCTTACTGGCTTGTCTTCATGCTGGGTGTCGGTGGTATCAAGCCCGTGATCGGGGAGGTGCCGGCCGAGACCCGAGCCGCGGCGGCGGGTCTGGAGCAGCGCGATCAGGTGGTGGCGGTGGACGACAGGTCCACACCGACCTGGCAGGAACTGCGCCTCACGTTGCTGCAGCGCACGCTGGATGGCGACATGGTGTCGCTGACGGTGAACGCCGCCGACGGCGGCCAGCGGCGGGTGATGCTGGACCTGAGCGGCGTGTCCGCCGAACCCGAGACGCTGTTCACCGAACTGGGTATGCAGCCGTTCCAGCCGGGCGGCGTGCCGGTGATTGCCGATGTACTGGACGGCAGCGCTGCGGCTGCGGCCGGCATGCAGGCCGGGGATCGGGTGCTGGCGGCCGGCGACGAGTCGCTTGACGGCCCGCAGGCGCTGGTCGACTGGGTGCAGGCGCGACCCGGCGAAACGATTGAATTGAAGATCGAACGGAATGGCCAGCCGATGACCCTGTCCATAACCCTGGCCCGGGCGGATGGCGAGGATGGTCCGGTGGGACGCCTGGGAGCGCAGATATCGGTCGACGCCAGCCAGTGGGAGGATCTGCGCACCGTCACCCGGCTGGATCCGTTGTCCGCGATCCCGGCGGCGGTGGCCGAGACCTGGTCAATCACGGCGCTGACGGTGCGTCTGCTCTGGCGCATGGTCATCGGCGACGTTTCCTGGAAGAACATCAGCGGCCCGATCCAGATTGCCGACTACGCCGGCAAGACGGCGACCATCGGGCTGGAAGCGTTCCTCGGGTTCCTGGCGCTGGTCAGTGTCAGTCTGGCAGTGCTGAACCTGCTGCCGGTGCCTGTGTTAGACGGCGGTCATCTTATGTATTATGCCGTCGAAATCATTCGCGGACGGCCGCTCTCCGAGCAAGCCCAGATCATCGGCCAGCAGGCCGGGATGCTGGCGCTTCTTATGCTCATGAGTCTGGCCTTCTACAACGACATCATGCGACTGCTCGGCTGACGGCCGGGCACTACGTGGGCCTTTGATCTTCGGGAGCATCTTCATGCGCTGCCTGCTGGCTTCTGTTTGCCGCCACAGCATCCGGTTTCCATCGTGATTGCGGCGGCCAGTCGTCGTCTCGTCCTGTTCGCGGGTCTGATGCTGTTCGCGGGGCAGGGGGCATGGGCGTTCAGCGCCTTTACCGCCGAGGAAATCCGCGTCGAGGGTGTGCAGCGGCTCGAGTCCGGCACCGTGCTGACCTATCTGCCGCTGTCGGTGGGTGACCGCGTGGACCAGTCCCGCAGTGCGCAGGCAATTCGCGCACTTTATGACACCGGCCTGTTCGAGGACGTCTCCCTCGGTCGCGACGGCAACACGCTGGTGGTGAACGTGCGTGAGCGGCCGGAGATCGCCTCCTTCACCATCGAGGGCAACAAGCAGATCGGTGGCGACGAACTCAAGGAAAGCCTGCGCCAGCAGGGCATGGCAGAGGGCGAACTCTACAAGCGGGCGCTGCTGGATCAGCTCCGGCTGGAGCTTCAGCGTCAGTATTACGCCAACGGCTTCTACGCCGTGAACGTGGAGACTGAGGTGACCGAACTCGACGGCAATCGCGTGGACATCGCGATCAACGTCGAGGAAGGGCAGGTCGCCAAGATTGCGGACATCAACATCGTCGGCAACGAGGACTTCAGCGACGAGGAACTGCTGGATGTCATCTCGCTGGAATCGGTCAAACCCTTCTACGCCCATCCGCTGACCTTCTGGCGCAGCCGTGCCAATTACTCCCGCGAGAAACTTCTCGGGGATATGGAAACGCTGAATTCGTTCTATCAGGATCAGGGCTATCTCCGTTTCAACGTCACCTCCATCCAGGTGTCGCTGTCGCCGGACAAGCGCGACATCTTCCTCACCATTAACGTCGATGAAGGCGATGCCTACACCATCAGCAACATCGAGTTCGCGGGTGATCTGATCGTCCCCGAGTCCAATCTGCGCGCCCTGGTCAGTGCCCGGGAGGGTCAGACCTTCTCGCGCCAGCTGGTTACCGATACCGCCAATCGCATCAGCTCCGGCCTGGCCGATTTCGGCTATGCGTTCTCCGAGGTTGACCCGCTCACCCGGCCGGATGACGAGGAAAAGACCGTCGAGGTCACCTTCTTCGTGGAACCGGGCAAACGGGCCTACGTGCGCCGGATCCAGTTCTCGGGCAACCAGAAGACCAACGATGAGACCCTGCGCCGCGAGATGCGCCAGTTCGAGGGTGCCACTTTCGCCCGGCGCGCAGTGGAACGCTCGCGGGTTCGGCTGGCACGGCTGCAGTTCATCGAGCAGGCCACCGTCGAAACCGAACCGGTGCCCGGCTCGGAGGATCTGGTGGATGTCGATTTCAGCGTGTCCGAGCGGCCCGCCGGCACTCTGCAGTTCGGCGTCGGGTTTTCGGATGCCCAGGGCTTTCTGATCAACGGCAGTGTCAGCCACAGCAACTTCCGCGGTACCGGCAACCGCCTGCGCTTGCAGGCGGAAACCAATAGTTTCGCGCGGACCCTGTCCGGCAGCTGGACCGATCCGTATTACACCGAGGACGGCATTTCCAGGACGATCTCCGCGTTCTATCGCGACACCGAGGAGATCATCCGCTTCGGTTCCGGGTTCGACCTCAACTCGATCGGCGCGGCGACGACCTTCGGCATCCCGATTTCCGAGTATTCCAACTTCCGTATCGGCTTCGGGGTCGAGACCAACGAGATTTCCACCCGTATCGATCCCATTACGCTCGGCGGCCAGCCTACCTTCCTGACCTCGGCGGAACTGCGGCAGTTCATCCGCCAGAACGGCCGGGAATTCTTCACCTACGAGTTGCGCACCGGCTGGAACCGGGATACCCGTAACCGGTCGTTCTTCGCCACCCGCGGCGCGAATACCTCGGTCAACTTCGACTTCAAGCTGCCGGGCTCAGATGTCGAGTACTACAACGCCAGCTTCACGCACGAGCAGTTTTTCGCGGTGGGCACCTGGTCCGACTGGCTGTCCGACAAGTTCGTGTTCGAGACCAACCTGCGGGTGGCAGACACCGGTGTCTGGGGCAAGGGTCGCGACGTGCCGCCCTATGATAACTACTTCGCCGGCGGTGCCCGCTCGGTGCGCGGCTTCCAGGACGGCTTTCTCGGTCCCCGGGACAGTTTCAACAACCCCTTCGGCGGCCAGTTCCTGACCACCATGCAGAACGAACTGGTGATCCCGACGTTCCTGGAAAGTGACAATAAATCCACTCGGCTCAGCCTGTTCTACGATGTCGGCAACGTCTTCAGCGGCGCGGACGAATTCGAGTACGACGACCTGCGCAGCTCCGCCGGGGCGGCGTTCTACTGGTTCACGCCATTCTTCGGGCTGCTCCGGGTAAGCTATGCGGTGTACGTGGACGAGCGGCCGAATGACCGCGTGGACCGGTTTCAGTTCTCGTTCGGCGTCGGCCTCTAGCATGCTGCCGCGGCGGTTGGCAGGTGAAGGCGCCCGGACCGGATGCAATCAAACCATTGGAGAGGTTAAATCGTGAGAGGAACCAAATTTCTGACGACGGTTGTAGCAGCCATGCTGCTGGCCGGCGGCGTGGCACATGCGCAGGGGTCGCTCAAGATCGCGGTGGTGAATCTCCCGCAGCTGGTCAGCCAGTCGCCGCAGGCCCAGCGCGCCCGTGCCGAGATGGAAGAAGAATTCACCAGCCGCCGAGACGATCTCCAGTCCCGCCAGGAAAAGCTGCGCGAGGACGTGCAGCGCCTGCAGCGTGACGGCTCGGTGATGAGTGCGGAAGCCCGCGATCAACTCGAACAGAGCATTCGCGACCAGCAGCGTCGACTGCAACTGGCCCAGTCGGAATTCAACGAGGATGTTCAGCGCGCCGAGCAGAAGGCCCTGGAAGGCCTGCGCAACGACGTGCGCGAGGTGATCCAGGAGTTCGCCGAATCCGGTGACTATGACCTCATCCTCGGCGACGGCGTGCTGTTTGCAACGGATCAGGTCGACATCACCGGCCAGGTTCTCGAGCGTCTCAAGTCGCGCTAGGCATCAGCCACGCCGTCCCTAGGTGGCGTTTCCACTCCGCGACATTGCCGAGCGTTTCGGGCTGACCCTTCAGGGCGATGGGGATGGCCTCATCGCGGGTGTCTGTTCACTGCAGCCCGGCATGCCCGGGCGGTTGAGTTTCCTGGCCGACCCCAAGCAGGCCGGGTTTCTCGAGCAGACGTACGCCGGCGCGGTGGTCCTGGCCCCGACTATGGCGGAGCGCTGTCCGGTACCGGCCCTGATCGCCGATAATCCCCAGCTCGCCTATGCTCGGGTGGCTGCTCTGTTTCTGCCGCCGCATCCGCCCCCCGGAGTGCATCCCTCGGCCTTCGTCGACCCTGACGCCAGCGTTGACCCTGGGGCGACGGTGGGGCCGCATGTGGTGGTGGAGGCGGGCGCCAGTGTGGCGGCCGGAACGCTGCTGGCGGCTGGCTGTGTGCTCGAGACAGACAGCCACGTGGGACCGGATTGCCGGATCGGTGCGAATGCCGTTCTCGGCCGGGAGGTGGTTATCGGCGCCCGTGTGCGGGTGGGACCTGGAGCGATCATAGGTGGTCGCGGCTTCGGGCTGGCGCGTGACCATGATGGCTGGGTTGAGATTCCGCAACTTGGCGGAGTGCGGCTCGAGGATGACGTCGAGGTCGGCGCCGGCTGCACCATCGATCGTGGCACCATCGGCGATACGCTACTGGAGCGCGGGGTCAAGCTGGACGACCAGGTGCACATTGCGCACAACTGCCGCATCGGCGCCCTCACGGTGATCGCCGGGTGTACTGGAATAGCCGGCAGCACCGAGGTGGGAGCGCGCTGTATGATTGGGGGCGGTGTGGGTATCGGAGACCACCTGCGCATCGTCGATGACGTAGTACTGACCGGCGCCACGCAGGTGCCGTCGGACATCACGGAGCCGGGAGTGTATTCCTCCACGCTCAAGGCGATGCCGGCCGGGGACTGGCGTCGGCGGCTGGCATTGATCCGCAAGCTGGACCGCCTGGAACAGCGCCTGCGGGCGCTCGAAAAACCGGATAATGACAAGGGAGACAGGGCTTGAACCACCGCGACGACATCATCGGGATTCTGCAGCAGATACCGCACCGGTTTCCCTTTCTTCTGGTTGATCGGGTGCTGGAGTGCATTCCGGGCGAGCGCATTACGGCGCTGAAGAACGTTTCGATGAACGAACCCTTCTTCCCGGGGCACTTCCCCGACCAGCCGGTGATGCCGGGCGTGCTGATCCTGGAAGCGCTGGCCCAGGCCGGCCTGCTTCTGGGTATGCGTACGGCCAACACCCGTGACGAAGGCACGTTGGTGTACTTCGCCGGCATCGACAAGGCGCGGTTCAAGCGTCAGGTGATGCCCGGCGATCAATTGCGGCTGGAAGTGCAGATCATTTCGGCCAAGCGCCGGTTGTGGAAGTTCCGGGGCGAGGCCTGGGTGGAAGACAAACTGGCCTGTGCGGCGGACCTCATGGCGACGCCCGCACGCCCCGATGGAGTCAGCGATGGCGGTGATTGACCCCAGCGCCAGGGTTGATCCGGAGGCGCAGCTGGCAGACGACGTGGAGGTTGGCGCGTTCAGCGTGATCGGCCCGGACGTCGAGATCGGGGCCGGCACACGCATCGGCCCGCACGTGGTGATCAGCGGCCACACGCGCATCGGCCGCGACAACCGCATCTTCCAGTTCTGCTCCGTGGGCGAAGAGCCGCAGCACCGCGGTTACAAGGGCGAGCCCACCCGGGTCGAGATCGGCGATGGCAACACCATCCGCGAGTTCTGCAGCATCCACCGGGGCACGCTCTTCGACCAAGGGGTGACCCGGATCGGTCATCACAATCTGTTGATGGCCTACGTTCACATTGCCCATGACTGCGTGCTGGGCGACGGCATCACCATGGCCAACGGTGCCAGTCTCGCGGGTCATGTGAACCTGGCGGACCATTGCATCCTGGCCGGCTTCGCGATGGTGCACCAGTTCACCCAGGTAGGCACGCTGGCCTATCTCGGCTACAGCACCGGGGTGACCCGCGACGTACCCGCCTTCGTGCGCTGCTCTGGCTACACCGCCCAGCCTCACGGCATCAATTCCGTGGGCATGCGGCGGCGTGGCTATACCGAAGAGGACGTGCGGTCGGTCAAGCAGGCCTATCGCACTGTCTATCGCGCCAAGCTGCTGTTCGACACCGCCCGGGAGACGCTGGCGCCGCTGGCCGAGGCCAATCCAGCGGCGGATATCTTCCTCGCGTCGCTGAACCGCTCCAAGCGCGGCATCATCCGGTAGCAGCCATGCGCGATACCGGCCCGCGGATCGCCGTGGTGGCGGGCGAGCTCTCGGGCGACACGCTCGGGGGCGGCCTGCTGCGGGCGCTCAAGGCCCGCTATCCCCATGCCCGGTTTCTCGGCGTACCCGGCCCTGCCATGGTGGAGGCCGGGTGCGAGGCGTTGGCCGGCATCGATGACCTGTCCCTGTTCGGCCTTGGTGAAGTGCTGCGGGAAATTCCCCGTCTGATCCGCCTGCGCCGCCATCTGATCCAGCGCATCATCGCCTGGCGACCGGACGTGTTCATCGGCATCGATGCACCCTCGTTCAACACCGGCCTGGAGCGGCGGTTGCGGCTGTCCGGCATTCCCACGGTCCACTACGTCTGCCCCACGGCCTGGGCCTGGCGGGAACGGCGGGTCTACCACCTGCGCGAGGCTGCCGACATGATGCTGTCGATCTTCCCGTTCGAGGAAGCCTTCTTCCGGCGCCATCACGTGCCGGTGCGCTTCGTCGGCCATCCGCTGGCCGACGAACTGCCGCTGCACCCGGACGGCGACAGCGCCCGGCGTGCCCTGGGTCTGGCGCCGGACGTGCCCTGGGTGGGGATCCTGCCGGGCAGCCGCAATGCCGAAGTCGACCGCCTCGGCCCGCGGTTTCTGGCCACCGCCCGCTGGCTGCGCGCGCGTCTGCCCGAGGTCCGGTTCGTGATCCCGGTAGCCAAGCCCTCGCTGCGGGCGAAGATCGAGGCGCAGCGGCAGGCGCTGGCGCCGGAGCTGGATATCACCCTGATCAACGGCCGCGCGCGGGAGGTTATGCGGGCGGCGTCAGTGGTACTCACTGCCTCGGGCACGGCCACTCTCGAAGCGCTGCTGGCCAAGACCCCGATGGTGGTGGCCTATGCGGTGTCGCCGGTCAGTTACCACATCGCCCGCACCCTGGACCTGATCAAGGTGCGCTGGGTTAGCATGCCCAACCTCCTGGCCGACCGCATGCTGGTACCTGAAGTGCTTCAGAACGAGGCACGGCCGGAGGTGCTCGGGCCCTGGCTGTATCGACTGCTGACCTCGCAGGCTGCGCGCACGGATCAGATCGACGCGTTCGAGAGTCTGCACGAGCAGTTGCGCCGCGGCGCCAATCAGGGTGCTGCCCGGGCCGTGGCCGAAATCATCGAATCGCCTCCGTGGCACGCACTGCCGGCGTAGACGAAGCCGGCCGCGGTCCGCTGGCCGGGCCGGTGGTGGCGGCTGCCGTGATCCTGCCGGACGGCGAGTTCGCCGGGCTGGCCGACTCCAAGACGCTCAGCGAGAGCGCGCGCCGGCGGTTGGCGGGGGAGATTCGCATCCGCGCCGTGGCCTGGGCACTGGCCGTGGTATCGCCCGGCGATATCGATCGCCTCAACATTCTCCAGGCCACCATGCTGGGCATGCAGCAGGCGGTGGCACGTCTGGCCCCGCAGCCCGGGTTGGTGCTGGTGGACGGCAATCGCTGCCCGGCGCTGGTGCTGCCGGCGCGCGCCATCGTGGGCGGAGACGCCTCGGAACCGGCCATCAGCGCGGCATCGATTCTCGCCAAGGTGGCCCGCGATCAGCTCATGGTGACGCTGGACGAGGTCCACCCCGGCTATGGATTCGCGCAACACAAGGGGTATCCCACCGCTGCGCACCGGGCAGCGCTCGAGCGGCTCGGACCCTGCATCGCACACCGGCAAAGCTTCGCGCCGGTGCGCCGGGCCATGGCCGCACGCACGGCGCTGACCGGAGACCGGACGCTGCGTTAACATCCCTCGCCATGCCGGCCGAATTCGTCCATCTGCGACTGCACACCGAATACTCGCTATCGGACGGGCTGGTGCGGATCAAGCCGCTGCTCGAGGCCGCGCGCAACGCCGATATGCCGGCGGTGGCGATCACCGACAACGCCAATCTGTTCGGCATGGTGAAGTTCTACCGCGCGGCCCTGGCCGCCGGCATAAAGCCGATCATCGGCGCCGACCTGTGGCTGCGCGAGCGCGCCGACGAGGGCCCGGCCCGGGCCACGCTGCTGTGCCAGGACGGCCGCGGTTATCGCAACCTCTGCGAAATCCTCACCCAGACCTATCTGCAGGGGCAGCAGCGGGGACAGGCCATCACCCATCCGGACTGGCTGGATGGCCGCACGGACGGACTGATTGCCCTGTCCGGGGCCGATCACGGCGAGATCGGGCGGTTGCTGATGGCCGGCAAGCCGGACCTGGCCCGAGCCGCCGCCGGGCGCTGGCAGCAACGCTTTCCCGACCGCTTCTACCTGGAACTGACGCGCACCGGCCGGGCCGGGGAGGAGGCCTGCGTGGCCGCCAGCCTGGAACTGGGTCTGGCGCTGGACATTCCGGTGGTGGCAACCAACGACGTGCGTTTCCTCGACGGCGACGATTTCGAGGCCCACGAGGCCCGGGTGTGCATCCACCAGGGCACGACGCTGGCCGATCCCCGCCGCACCCGTCATTACACCGCGGACCAGTACCTGAAAACGGCCGAGGAGATGGCGGCGGCCTTCTCCGATCTGCCCGAGGCCCTGACCAACACGGTAGAGGTGGCCCGGCGCTGCAATCTCACGCTGTCGCTGGGAGAGAACTTCCTGCCGGACTTCCCGGTCCCCGAGGGTCACACTGCGGCGTCGCACCTGCGGTCGGAATCGGAAGTCGGCCTGGCCGCACGGATGGCGGACCTGTTCCCGGACATGGAGGCACGCACGGCGGCCGAGTCCACCTACCGCCAGCGGCTGGATCACGAGCTCGGCGTGATCGAGTCGATGGGGTTTCCCGGCTACTTCCTGATCGTGGCCGACTTCATCGCCTGGGCTCGCGCCAATGCGGTGCCGGTGGGGCCGGGGCGCGGGTCCGGCGCCGGTTCACTGGTGGCCTATGCGCTTGGTATTACCGACCTGGACCCATTGAGTTACGACCTCCTCTTCGAGCGGTTTCTGAATCCGGAACGGGTTTCCATGCCGGATTTCGATATCGATTTCTGCATGGACGGCCGGGACCGGGTGATCGAGTACGTGGCCCAGCGCTACGGCGAGGACCGGGTCTCCCAGATCATCACCTACGGCACCATGGCCGCCCGCGCGGTGGTCCGCGATGTCGGCCGGGTGCTGGGGCATCCCTATGGCTATGTCGACCGCATCGCCAAGCAGGTGCCCTTTGCCGTCGACATGACCCTGGAAAGGGCGCTGGGCGAGTCCGACGAGCTGCGCGAGGGTTACGACAACGACGACGAGGTCCGCTACCTCATCGACCTGTGCCTCAAGCTGGAGGGGCTCACCCGCAATCCCGGCAAGCATGCCGGCGGGGTGGTGATCGCCCCCAGCGATCTGATCGACTTCACCCCGCTGTACTGCGAACCCAACGGCGGCAACCGGGTGACCCAGTTCGACAAGGACGACGTCGAGGCGGTGGGCCTGGTCAAGTTCGATTTCCTGGGGCTGCGTACGCTCACCATCATCGATCGCGCCGTGGCGATCGCCAATCGGCGGCTCGAGGCCCAGGGCGGGGCGGCCATCGACATCCGCCACGTGCCGATGCACGACGCGCCCACCTACCAGTTGCTCAAGTCCGGCCACACCACCGCCGTGTTCCAGCTGGAATCGGCCGGCATGCGGCGACTGATCAAGCGACTGCTGCCGGACCAGTTCGAGGATATCGTGGCCCTGGTGGCGCTCTACCGGCCCGGACCGCTGGAATCGGGGATGGTGGAGGACTTCATCATCCGCAAGCACGGCCGGGCGAAGATCCAGTACCCGCATTCCCGCCTGCAAGCGGTGCTGGAGCCCACCTACGGGGTGATTCTCTACCAGGAGCAGGTGATGCAGATCGCCCGCGAACTGGCCGGTTACAGCCTGGGCGGGGCGGACCTGCTGCGCCGGGCAATGGGCAAGAAGAAGCCCGAGGAAATGGCCAAGCAGCGGGCGGTGTTCGTCGAGGGCGCCGAGGCCCAGGGGGTGGAAGGCGACACCGCTGCCTACATCTTCGACCTGATCGAGAAGTTCGCCGGTTACGGCTTCAACAAGTCGCACTCGGCGGCCTACGCACTGGTTTCGTATCAGACCGCCTGGCTCAAGACCCATTACCCGGCCGCGTTCATGTGCGCGGTGCTGTCGGCGGACATGGATCACACCGACAAGGTGGTGACCCTGATCGACGAGTGCCAGCGCATGGACATTGAGGTGCTGGGCCCTGACGTGAATGCCTCGGCGTACGACTTCTCCGTGGTCGACGACGGCACCATCCGCTACGGCCTGGGGGCGATCAAGGGGGTGGGGCGCGGCGCCATCGAGGCGATGATCGGCCAGCGCGAGGCGGGCGGCACCTTTGCCGATCTGCACGACTTCTGCCGCCGCATCGATACCGGCAAGCTCAACCGCCGCACCCTCGAGGCCCTTATTCGCGCCGGCGCACTGGACCCGCTGGGCCCCAACCGTGCCAGCCTGATGGCCGGTCTGGGTGATGCGCTGGCCGCGGCGGTTCAGCACCGCAGCGCCGCCACCGTGGGTCAGAACGACATGTTCGGGCTGGATCCGATCCCGGATCACGCCGCCGGCCCGGCCCTGGCCACGCTGCCGGAATGGCCCGAGGAGGAGCGCCTCAAGGCCGAGCGTGACACCCTCGGGCTGTATCTAACCGGCCACCCCATCAATGCCTGGGAACACGAGCTGCGTCACTTCACCAGCGGCCGCATCAGCGATCTGGTGGGCGATGGCGAACGGCCCGGCGAGCGCAACGGGCGACGTGAGGTGGTGATCGCCGGGCTGGTGGTGGAACTGCGCCGCGTGCGTCGTGCCCGGCGGGTGATCATCACCCTGGATGATCGCAGCGGCCGCATCGAGTGCCCGCTGTTCGAGGAGAAGGCCGCCCGGTTCGAGCATCTGCTGGCGCAGGATCGGTTGCTGGTGGTGCGGGGCCAGCTGCAGTGGGACGACTACACCGAGGCCTACCGCGTCCAGCCCGACGAGATCATGGACGTGGACGCCGCCCGGGAACGTTTTGCCAGCCGCTTGCTGTTACAGTTGTCGGCGTCGTCGTCGCCGGACCTGCAGCAACTCGTGGGCTGTCTCGACCGGTATGGCGCGGAGGGCGGCTGCCGGATCATCGTGCGGTACGAAAATGCGGTGGGTCGGGGGGTTCTGACCATTCCGGATCGGCGCGTGCGGGCCTGCGAAGCGTTGTTGCAGGACCTGCGCGGTCTGCTGGGGCCGGAGTCGGTGGACATCCGCTACCGCCGCCGCGGCGACGCATCCGCAGCCTGACGGCGATTGATTAGAACAACAGGAACGGCATGGCAACCAAAGACCTCGAGTATCTGGATTTCGAGAAACCGATCGCGGAACTGCAGGCCAAGATCGAAGAACTGCGATTCGTTGCCGACGGCAGCGAGGTCAATCTGAACGAGGAGATCGGCCGCCTCGAAAGCAAGAGCCGCAGTCTCACCGAGGAAATCTTCGGCAAGCTCTCGCCCTGGCAGATTACGCAGTTGGCGCGGCACCCGCAGCGGCCCTACACCCGCGACTACATCGACGCCATCTTCAGCGACTTCGAGGAACTGCACGGCGACCGCCATTTTGCGGACGATCCCGCCATCATCGCCGGCCCGGCCCGCCTTGGCGGCCGGCCGGTGATGGTCATCGGCCATCAGAAGGGCCGTGATACCAAGGAGAAGATTCATCGCAACTTCGGCATGCCCAAGCCGGAGGGCTATCGCAAGGCCCTGCGGCTGATGCAGATGGCCGAGCGTTTCCGCATGCCGGTGCTCACATTCATCGACACCCCCGGCGCTTATCCCGGCATCGGCGCCGAGGAGCGCAACCAGAGCGAGGCCATTGCCCGCAACCTGCTGGAAATGTCGCGCCTGCGTACCCCTATTGTCTGCACCGTGATCGGGGAAGGCGGCTCCGGCGGGGCGCTGGCCATCGGGGTCGGCGATCACGTGGCGATGCTGCAATACAGTGTCTACTCGGTGATTTCCCCGGAAGGCTGCGCCTCGATCCTCTGGAAGAGTTCGGACAAGGCCCAGGAGGCCGCCGACGCGATGAAGCTCACCGCCCGGAGCCTGCATGAGCACCGGCTGATCGACGAGATCATCCCCGAGCCGCTGGGCGGCGCTCACCGTGATTTCGGCGCCATGGCCAACCGTCTGGGCGAGCGCCTGGACGCCGCGGTCAACCAGTTGCTGGGAACCGGTGGTACCGACCTGGTCAACGGCCGGCATGAACGCCTGATGCGCTTCGGCGACTTCAAGGCCTGAACCGGACGCCGCGGTGGCTTCGCCGCGCCAGCGAATCCGTGACGCCCTGACCGGTCTGGTCGACTCGGCTGATGATGGCCGCTGGCTGGTGGCGTTCAGCGGCGGCGTGGATTCCTCGGTACTGCTGCACGAACTCGCCGCAATCGCTCCGGGTCGCGTGCGAGCCGTTCACGTCTGTCACGGCATGCATCCGGATTGCGTCCGCTGGGCCGAGCACTGCGCGGCAGTCTGCGCGGGGCTGGATCTGGTCCTCGAGCGGCGAGATGTGCAGGTGCCGAGCGGGCAGGGGGACAGTCCCGAGGCGGCGGCCCGCGAGGCCCGCTACCGGGCCCTGGTCACAGCGTTGCAGCCGGGTGAGCAGCTGGTTACCGCTCATCATGCCGACGATCAGGCCGAGACCTTCCTGCTGCAGGCACTGCGCGGCAGCGGCGTGGCCGGGCTGGCAGCCATGCCCGACGGCCCCACGGCTGGGCGGCCGGCGCGGCCACTGCTGCACGTCACCCGGGTGGATCTGCTGGCCCGGGCCCGGGAGCTGGGGCTGACCTGGATCGAGGATCCCAGCAATCACGACGATGCGGTGGACCGCACCTACCTCCGCCAGCGGGTCTGGCCGCCGCTGGCGGCACGCTGGCCGGCGGCGGCGACGTCGCTGTCACGCGCCGCGGCCGGCGCCGCGGAAGCGCGCCGGCTGCTCGATGAACTCGCGGCGGTGGATCTGGCCGGAAGCGCCCGGGGCGAGGCACTCGATGTCGAGGCCCTGCGCCAGCTCGGAGCCGACCGTCAACGCAACCTGCTGCGATACTGGCTGCGTGAGATCGGTCTGAGCTGTCCGGACCAGCGCCATCTGGCCCAGATTCGGCAACAGGCGCTGCATGCTGCCGCCTCACGCCAGCCGCGGGTTGCCTGGCCGGGGGCGGAGTTGCGCCGTTTCGGCGGCCGGCTGTTCGCCTTCGCCCCGTTGCCGCCGGTGCCGGCCAGCTGGCAGGCGGACTGGGACGGCGACCGGCCGCTGGCCCTGCCGGTCGGACTGGGAGAACTCCGCGCCGAGGCCCCGTGCCCGGCCCCGCTGCGGGTGCAACTGCGGCGCGGCGGCGAACGCCTGCGGCTACCGGGACGTGCCCATCACGCATCCCTGGGCGAGCTCTGCCGGCAGGCGGGCGTCCCGCCCTGGGTACGCGAACGCCTGCCGCTGGTGTTCGCCGACGAGCGCCTGGTGGCGGTGGCCGACTGGCTGGTTGCCGACCCCGCCGAACTGCCGGATGGCGCGGTGTTGCCGCCGCTGCGCTGGGCGGTCCGCCTGCCCGGATGGCCGCCCGCCACGTTGTGAGGGCGGGAGGATTGGGCTAGCATGGCGCGCTGACGCGTTCGCGCCGGACTTTTTCCGCTTACCTTCTCGCTTCCGGGACCCGCATGACCTCCGAATCGTCGGCGACTCGCTATATCTTCGTGACCGGCGGGGTGGTGTCTTCGCTGGGCAAGGGCATCGCCGCCGCGTCGCTGGGATCGCTGCTGGAATCGCGCGGACTCGAAGTCTCCATGATCAAGCTGGACCCGTACCTGAACGTGGATGCGGGCACCATGAGCCCGTTCCAGCACGGTGAGGTCTATGTCACCCGCGACGGCGCGGAAACCGATCTGGATCTGGGGCATTACGAGCGCTTCCTGAAGCACCGTACCTCGCGACTTTCCAACTTCACCACCGGCCAGATCTACAACAACGTGATCAGCCGGGAACGCCGCGGCGACTATCTGGGCGGCACGGTGCAGGTGATTCCCCACATCACCGACGAGATCAAGCGCTGCATTCTCGAAGGCGCGGAAGGAGCCCAGGTCTGTCTGGTGGAGATCGGCGGCACCGTCGGCGATATCGAGAGCCTGCCGTTTCTCGAGGCCATCCGTCAGCTGGGGGTGGAACTGGGCCGCGACCGGGTGCTATTCATGCATCTCACGCTGGTGCCCTACATCTCCTCCAGCGGGGAGATGAAGACCAAACCCACGCAGCATTCGGTCAAGGAGCTGCGCTCGATCGGCATCCAGCCGGACGTGCTGGTATGCCGGGTCGACCGACCGCTGCCGGATGGTGAGCGTCGCAAGATCGCGCTGTTCACCAACGTCAACGAGCGCCACGTCATCGCTGCCGAGGACGTGGACGACATCTACAAGATTCCCTCGCTACTGCAGGCGCAGCACCTGGACGGGCTGGTGATCGAGCATTTCGGCCTCAGCGCCGGTCCCGCCGATCTGTCCGGCTGGGGCGAACTGGTGGCCGCCCGCGCCCGCCAGGACGTGGATGTCAATGTCGCCATGGTGGGCAAGTACGTGGATCTGGCCGACGCCTACAAGTCGGTCAACGAAGCGCTGGCCCACGCCGGTTTGCACACCCGCACGCGGGTCAACATCCGCTACGTGGATTCCGAACAGATCGAATCCGAGGGCCCGAGTGTGCTGGACGGCTGTGACGCGGTGCTGGTGCCCGGCGGCTTCGGCGAGCGCGGCATCGAGGGCAAGATCGCCGCGGCGCGCCATGCCCGTGAATCGGGAATCCCGTATCTGGGGATCTGCCTGGGCATGCAGGTGGCGGCAATCGAGTTCGCCCGGCATGTGGCCGGTCTGACCGGCGCCCACAGCACCGAATTCCAGCCCTATGCCACCGAACCGGTGATCGCGCTGGTCACCGAATGGCACGACGTCGGTGGCGGGGTGGAACGGCGCAGCGAAACCTCGGATCTGGGCGGCACCATGCGCCTGGGCGAACAGCGCTGCGAACTGGTCCCCGGCAGCCTCGCCGCGCGGCTCTACGGGCGCGATGAGGTACTTGAACGCCATCGCCATCGCTTCGAATTCAACAATCAGTACCGGCAGGTGCTGGCCGATCACGGGCTCAAGTTCTCGGGCTTTTCGATCGAGGACGATCTGGTGGAAATCCTGGAGTTGCCCGACCATCCCTGGTTTCTCGGCTGCCAGTTCCATCCCGAATTCACCTCCACACCGCGCGACGGACATCCGCTGTTCATCGGATTCGTGACGGCGGCGCGCGAACGCCGGATCGCATGAATCTCTGTGGTTTCGAAGTGGGGCCGCGGGCGCCGCTGTTCGTCATCGCCGGCCCGGATACGCTGGAATCCCCGCAACTGGCGCTTGACGTGGCTGGGCATCTGGCCGAGGTCACCCGCGAGCTGGGTATTCCCTACGTGTTCAAGGGCTCGTTCGACAAGGCCAACCGCAGCTCCCACGACAGCTACCGCGGGCCCGGCCTCGAGGCAGGCCTGAAAGTCCTCCAGTCGGTGCGCGAGCAGATCGGCGTGCCGGTGCTGACCGACGTCCACACCGAGGAACAGATCGCCCCGGTGGCCGAGGTGGTGGACGTGCTGCAGACCCCGGCCTTCCTGTGCCGGCAGACCGATTTCATCCAGCGGGTGGCCGCGACCGGCCGGCCGGTCAATCTGAAGAAGGGGCAATTCGTGTCGCCCTGGGACATGGCCCGCATCGTGGAAAAGGCGGTGGCTGCCGGCGGCGGTGATCGGCTGCTGCTGTGCGAGCGGGGTTTCTGTTTCGGTTACAACAATCTGGTGGTGGACATGCGTGGTCTGGCCGCCATGCGCGACCACGGCTGCCCGGTGGTGTTCGACGCCACCCACTCGGTGCAGTTGCCCGGTGGGCAGGGGGCGGTATCCGGCGGCCAGCGCGAATTCATTCCGGTGCTGGCCCGGGCCGCGGTGGCGGCCGGCGTCGCCGGGGTATTCATGGAAACTCATCCGCGGCCCGACGAAGCGCTTTGCGATGGGCCGAATTCGCTGCCCCTGAACCGTGTACGGGAATTGCTGGAGACACTGCAGGCGCTGGACAGTGTGGCCAAACGTCATCCGTATCTCGAAGAATCGTTTTAATTTAGTTAGTTGGTAAAAATCGTTTATGTCGAAAATCAAGTCGATCAAGGGTCTTCAGGTCATCGATTCCCGCGGGCATCCCACGGTAGCCGCCGAGGTGGTGCTCGAGTCTGGCGCTGTGGGCCGGGCGATGGTGCCCTCCGGGGCCTCCACCGGCTCGCTGGAAGCCGTGGAACTGCGCGACGGTGACAAGGATCGATTCCTGGGCCGCGGCGTGACCAAGGCCGTGGCCAGCGTGAACGGCGAAATCGGCCGGGCGCTCAAGGGCTTCGACGCCGATGACCAGGCCGGTCTGGACCAGCGCATGATCGATCTCGACGGTACCGACAACAAGGGCCGGCTCGGCGCCAACGCCATTCTCGGGGTGTCGCTGGCCACCGCGCATGCGGCTGCAGCCGATGCCGGCGAGATGCTCTATCAGCACCTCGGCGGCGATGATGCCCGCGAGCTGCCGGTGCCGATGATGAACGTAATCAACGGCGGCGCCCATGCCGATAACAACGTCGATCTGCAGGAATTCATGATCCTGCCCGTCGGCGCGAAATCCTTTTCCGATGCCGTGCGTTGCGGTGCCGAGATCTTCCAGCACCTGAAGAAGCTGCTGGGTGAGCGTGGGCAGAGCACCGCGGTGGGTGACGAGGGTGGTTTCGCCCCGGACCTGCCCTCCAACGCCGCGGCGCTGGAGACGCTGGTCACCGCGATCGAACGGGCCGGCTACAAGCCGGGCAAGGACGTCTGGCTGGGGCTGGACGTGGCCAGCACCGAGTTCCACCGCGACGGCCGCTACCATCTGGCCTCCGAGAACAAGGACTTCCACGCCCCCGGTTTCGTCGATTATCTGGCCGGGCTGGTGGACGAGTATCCGATCCTCACCATTGAGGACGGCATGGCCGAGGACGACTGGGATGGCTGGAAGCTGCTCACCGAGCGGCTGGGCGACAAGGTGCAGCTGGTCGGCGACGACCTGTTCGTGACCAACACCCGCATCCTGCGCCAGGGCATCGACGCCGGCGTGGCCAATGCCATCCTGATCAAGCCCAATCAGATCGGCACCCTCACCGAAACCCTGCGGGCGATCGATTTGGCCACCCGGTCCGGCTACGCTGCGGTGGTGTCACACCGCTCCGGGGAGACCGAGGACGCCACCATCGCGGATCTGGCCGTGGCCACCCGCGCCACCCAGATCAAGACCGGGTCCATGTCCCGTTCCGACCGGGTGGCCAAGTACAACCGGCTGCTGGCCATCGAGGCGGCCCTGGGCGAACGGGCGAAATACCCCGGCCGCGAGGCGTTTCCGGTCTGACCATCAGTGACGGCCGGGCCAGTGCATTTGCCCCGTCAGGGCGCTACACTCCGTCCATGGATCGCATCGCCATCATTGCGCTGTGCCTGCTCATTGCCGGATTGCAGTTCCGGCTGTGGGTCGGTGACGGCGGGTATGCCGATACCCACCGGCTGAGCCAGGAGATCGAGACCCTGGCCGGCGAGAACGAGGTGCTGCGCGCCCGCAACGACGCGATGGCGGCCGAAATCGCCGAACTCGACGACGGCGGCAAGGCGATGGAAGGCCGTGCCCGCTCCGACCTGGGCATGATCAAGCAAGGCGAGCAGTTCTACCTGGTCATCGATCGCCGTTGACCGGCGTCCCTGCCGCCAGACCCGATCCGGTTATCCCGCTGCCCACTGCCGGGCCGGCACCGGATGCCCGCGCCCTGATGCGGGCCGAGGATGCCGACTTCCGGGTCGAGGAACTGATGCCCGTCACCCTCACCGGGGAGGGCGAGCACCTCTGGCTGCAGGCCCGCAAGACCGGCTGGAACACCGTGGCGCTGGCGGACCGGCTGGCCGATCATTACGGCCTGCGTTCGCGGGATATCGGCATGGCCGGCCTCAAGGATCGGCACGCCGTCACCACCCAGTGGTTCTCCCTGCCCATGCCGATCAAGCAGGCGCCGGCGGATCCGCCCGATCTGGACGGCGTCGAATGGCTGGCGATGACCCGCCATGACCGCAAGCTGCGCCGCGGCACCCATCGCGGCAACCGGTTCGAGCTCTGCCTGCGATCGGTCGAGGGCGATCGTGACGACATCGAACAGGCACTCGTCCGGGTGCGTGACACCGGGGTTCCCAACTACTTCGGTGCCCAGCGCTTCGGCCACGGGGCCCGCAATCTAGACCTGGTCGACCAGTTGTTCGCCGGCCGGCGGATGAAGCCGTCGGGGCGCAGCTTCGCGCTGTCGGCCGCCCGTTCCCACATGTTCAACCAGGTGCTGGCGCGGCGGGTCGAGCGTGGCGACTGGAACCAGCTGCTGCCCGGCGAGTTCGTCTGTCTGGCCGGCAGCCAGAGCGGCTTTCAGCCGCCGGGTGATGAAATCGCCGGCGACACCCTGCAACGCCGGCTGGCGGAATTCGACATTCATCCCAGCGGCCCGCTGCCCGGCCGCGGTCGGGCCGAAGTCGAGGGTGAGGTGCTGGTACTGGAGAATGAAGTCATCGCGCCGTTCGAGGCGTGGCTGGACGGCCTGGTCAGGCACAAGGTGGACGCGGCCCGCCGGCCGCTGCGGGCGGTGGTGCCGGATCTGGTCTGGGACTGGCCGGGCGCGGCCTGTCTGCGAATGACCTTCTCGCTGCCCGCGGGCAGTTTTGCCACCATGGTGGTGCGCGAGATTGCCAGTGTCACCGAACCCTCGAGAGAGCGATCCGCCGAGTCGGCATGACCGACACCAGCCTGCTCTACATTGCCGACCCGATGTGTTCCTGGTGCTATGGATTCGGCCCGGAAATGCGCCGACTGGTGGCCGCCTATGGCGACCGGATCGGCGTGGAGCTGATCACCGGCGGCCTGTATCCGGGCAATGCCATGGTGCTGCCGCCGGGCCAGCGACGCTGGGTGCTGCATCACTGGGCGGAGGTCCAGGCCCATACCGGCCTGACATTCGAGTTCGAGGGTGCCATGCCCGAGGGCTTCGTCTACGACACCGAGCCGGCCTGCCGGGCGGTGGTGGCCATGCGCCGGCTGGCCCCGGACATGGCGCTGGCCTATTTCGACCGGCTACAGGGTGCCTTCTACCGGCAGGCCCGCGACGTCACCCGCGAGGCCGTGCTGCTCGAACTGGCGGAGGGCCTGACCTCTGATGCCGCGGCGTTTGCCGCTTGCCTGAATGATCCGAACACGCGGGAGGCCACCCAGGAGGATTTCCATCGCCGGCACCAGTTCGGGATGCGTGGCATGCCGGCGGTGATTCTCAGCCATCCCCAGGGCTACAAGCGTCTCACCGAGGGCTATCAGCCGTTCGAGATACTGCGCAAGCGGCTGGACAAGCTGCTCAAGCGCGTTTGAGCAGGACGTAGACCGCCCCGGTGCCGCCGTCCACCCGGCGGGCCGAGCAGTAGGCCAGCACCTCGTTGCGCTGGCGCAGCCAGCCGGCCACCTTCTGGCGCAGCACCGGCCCGCGGTTGCCCGAGCGCAGACCCTTGCCATGGATGATGCGCACGCAGCGGTGATCGAGGTCGCGGGCCTCGGCCAGGAATACCGCAAGCGCATGGCGGGCGGTGCTCACGAACTGGCCATGCAGATCCAGTTCCGCGTCGCAGCGGTACTGGCCGCGGCGCAGACGGCGCAGGGTAGCCAGCTGAATACCGGGCCGTCGGAACATGAATTCCTCGCCGGTTTCCACGTCCTCCGGGTCCTGATCGAGCAGGGAGGCGATCACCGCGGCCTCGTCGGCCTCGCGCGACAGCGGGCGGGGCGAGGGGGGCGTCGGCTCCGGGCGGCGCCGCTGGCTGGCACTCAGGGGTGCGGCGTCGGCGGCCTCGCGGCGGAACAGTTCGCGCTCTTCCGGAGTCAGTGTCCTGGTCGACTTTCGATCCATGGTGATCAGCGGTTGACGGCCCGATGCGCTACCATAACGGCTGCTGCCGCGCCGTTATCCGGCGCCACTTTATAACTATTGTCAGCACCCTGCATGCGCATTCTGCTCTCCAATGATGACGGGTGCCACGCACCCGGCCTGACCTGCCTGCGCCAGACCCTGGCCGCGGCCGGTCATGAGTTGGTCACCGTGGCGCCCGACCGCAATCGTAGCGGCGCCAGCAATTCCCTGACGCTGGAACAGCCGCTGCGGGTCCGTTCCGACGAGGCGTCGGTGTACTGCGTGGACGGCACGCCCACCGACTGCGTGCACATCGCGCTCACCGGCCTGCTCGACTGGGAGCCCGACATGGTGGTCTCCGGCATCAACGCCGGCGCCAATCTGGGCGACGACGTGCTCTATTCGGGCACCGTGGCCGCTGCCACCGAGGGCCGCTTTCTGGGCCTGCCGGCGGTGGCGGTGTCGCTGCACGGCGAGTCGCCGTCCCACTATGACACCGCCGCGCAGGTGGCGGTTTCCATCGTCGATCTGCTGCAGCGCGACCCGCTGCCGGCCGATACCATTCTCAACGTGAATGTCCCCGACTGCCCCCTGAACGAGCTGGCCGGCTACGAGGCCACGCGCCTGGGCAACCGCCACCGTGCCGAACGGGTGGTGCGCCAGAATGATCCGCGCGGCAATCCCATCTACTGGATCGGCCCGGCCGGGGCCGAGTCCGACTCCGGCGCCGGTACCGATTTCCACGCGGTGGCCAACAAGCGGGTGTCGGTGACGCCGATCCAGACCGATGTCACCCGGTTCGCCGCGCTTGACCAGATCGCGGGGTGGGTGCAGGGGCTGTGACCAGCGTCACGCGGCATCCGCATGCCCGTGGCCTGGGCGTGACCTCGCAGCGGGCGCGCGACCGGCTGGTGGCCGGCTTGCGCCGGGCCGGGGTCACCCACGAGGCCGTGCTGGAGGCGATGGCACGCGTACCGCGCCACGCGTTCATCGACGAAGCGCTGTCCTACAAGGCCTACGAGGACACGGCCCTGCCCATCGGCCACGCCCAGACCATTTCCCAGCCGTTCGTGGTGGCGCACATGACCGCGCTGCTCCTGGGTGAGGGCGAACCGCCGGACACGGTGCTGGAAATCGGCACCGGCAGCGGCTATCAGGCCGCGGTGCTGGGGGAACTGGTGCGCTCGGTCTACAGCCTGGAGCGCATCCCGCCGCTGTATCAGCGGGCCCGGGCCTGCCTGCGGGAGCTGGGCTACATCAACGTGCGGGTAAGGCTGTCGGACGGCACCCTGGGCCTGCCCGATTACGGGCCGTTCGATGGCATCCTGATCACGGCCGCGGGCGAGGAAGTCCCCGCCGCGTTGCTCGATCAGCTGGCCGACGGCGGCCGGCTGGTGGCACCAGTCGGCGCGCCGGGCAATCAGCGGCTGATGGTGATGCAGCGCCAGGGCCGGGAGGTCACCACCCGCGAGCTCGATCCGGTGAGTTTCGTGCCGCTGGTGGCCGGCCTCGAATGACGCGCGTCTGGCGGCGGCTCTACGATGCCGTATTGCGAGCCTCGGCCCATCCCCGCGCCACCTGGTGGCTGGCGGGCCTGAGTTTTTCCGAATCCTCCTTCTTTCCCATTCCGCCGGACGTGATGCTGGCGCCCATGTGCCTGGCGCGGCCGGAACGTGCCTGGCGGCTGGCAGCGATCACCACGCTGGCCTCGGTGCTGGGCGGGGTGGCCGGTTACTTTATCGGTGTGTTCCTGCTCGACGCGGCCACCGTCTGGATGCAGACGATGGGCTACTGGGAGGGCTATGTCCGGGTGCGCGACTGGTTTGCCGAATGGGGTTTCCTGGCGGTGCTGGTGGCAGGTTTCTCGCCCATTCCCTACAAGGTGTTTACGATTGCGGCAGGTGCCGGCGCCATGCCGCTGCTACCGTTCGTCGCCGCCTCGGCCATCGGCCGTGGCGGGCGGTTCTTCCTGGTGGCGGCGCTGGTGCGCTGGTTCGGCCCGGCGCTGGAGCGTCGACTGTTGCGGTACGTCGATTGGATCGGATGGACAATGGTGCTGCTCATCGCCGTCGGAGTGCTCTGGTACCAGTTGTAGCGCTGCTGGTAGCAGCGCTGCTGGCGGGCTGCTCTCTGCGGCAGACGTTCCGGCCCGAACTGCACACGGTGGCGCGGGGCGAGACGCTGTACTCGATCGCCTGGGATTACGGCATCAAGTGGCAGAACCTGGCCCGCTGGAACGGTATCGACCCGCCCTACACCATCTATCCCGGCCAGGAACTCACGTTGGACCCCTACGGCCCGGTGCGTGCCGAAACGCCGTCATCGTCGCAAGAGGAAACGTCCTCGTCTGCCTCGCGCCGTGAGCAGCCCGCGACCAAACCCACGCCGGCGCCGGCACCGAGTCCCACACCGCCTGCCAGCCGCCCGCGGCCGGACGGCTGGCGCTGGCCGGCCGGCGGCGCCGTGCTGCGGGCCTATACCGGCGGCGAATCGCTCAGCGGCATCGATATCGGTGGCAAGGCGGGTGACACGGTGCATGCCGCCCAGGCCGGCCGGGTGGTCTACAGCGGCACCGGACTCAAGGGCTACGGGAATCTGGTGATCATCAAGCACGACGAGCACTTCCTGTCCGCCTACGGCTACAACCGCAAGCTGCTGGTGGAACAGGGGCGGCAGGTGAAGGTGGGCGAGGCGATCGCGGAAATGGGGGTGGGCCCGAATCAGCAGCCGGCGCTGCACTTCGAAGTCCGCCGCGATGGCGCCCCGATCAATCCACGCGAGGTGCTGCCGCCGCGTTGATCTGGTTGCGAGGCGGGCTTTCTGGCAAAATTCCGCCATTGCGTCGCAGGTGCGGCGCGGGGATGGGCCGCCCTCGGGGCGGCTCATTCATTCGTGACCAGCCCGTTGCCGGAGCCCACGCGTTTGTCCTCCTCGAAAGCCAGCTTCCCCCGTATCGAACGGCTGCCGCCGTACGTATTCAGCATCGTCAACGATCTGAAGAAGGCGGCGCGAGCGCGCGGGGAGGACATCATCGACCTCGGCATGGGCAATCCCGATCAGCCCACGCCGCAGCACATCGTCGACAAGATGGTGGAAGTCACCCAGCGCGGGGACACCCACCGCTATTCGGTCTCCAAGGGTATTCCACGGCTGCGGCTGGCGATCTGCGACTGGTACAAGCGGCGCTACGACGTCGAGCTGGATCCGGATAGCGAGGCCATCGTCACCATAGGCTCCAAGGAGGGCCTGGCCCACCTGATGCTGGCCACGCTGGAACGCGGCGACCAGGTGCTGGTGCCCAATCCCGCCTATCCGATCCATCCCTACGGCGCGGTGATTGCCGGTGCGGACGTGCGCCATGTGCAGCTCACGCCGGGGTCCGACTTCTTCGAGGAGCTGGAAAAGGCGATCAAGGAGTCCTGGCCGCGCCCGAAGATGATGCTGCTGAATTTCCCCTGCAACCCGACCACGGAATGCGCCACGCTGGAGTTCTTCGAAAAGGCGGTAGCGATGGCACGGGAGTACGATCTGTGGATCGTGCAGGATCTGGCCTACGCCGATCTCGTCTTCGACGGCCACGAGGCACCATCCATCCTGCAGGTGCCGGGCGCCAGGGAAGTGGCGGTGGAGTCGTTCTCGCTGTCCAAGAGCTACAACATGCCCGGTTGGCGGGTCGGCTTCCTGTGTGGCAACCCCACGCTGATCGCGGCGCTGGCCAAGATGAAGTCGTATCTGGATTACGGCATGTTCACGCCGGTGCAGGTAGCGGCCATCGCCGCCCTCAACGGCCCGCAGGAGTGCGTGGGCGAAATCCGCGAGATGTACCGGGCTCGCCGCGACGTGTTCTGCGACGGGCTCAACGAAATCGGCTGGGAGGTGGAAAAGCCCGGGGCCACGATGTTCGTATGGGCGCCGGTGCCGGAGATGTACCGCGCGGAAGGGTCGCTGGAATTCTCCAAGCGGCTGCTGCGCGATGCCGAGGTGGCGGTGTCGCCGGGCGTGGGCTTCGGCCAGTACGGTGATGATCATGTCCGCATCGGGCTGATCGAGAACGAACAGCGAATCCGTCAGGCGCTGCGCAACATCAAGCGCATGCTGCGGCGCGATTCGGCGATGGCATGACGACGGCCTGAACCGGCCAATCCCGGCGCCGCCGCTGCAGGCGGCGCTGCGAGTCAAACAAACAAAGGGAGAGATCAGCGTGAAACCGGTCAATGTCGGTCTGTTGGGGTTGGGCACCGTGGGTGCCGGCACCGTCAACCTGCTGGCGCACAACGCGAAGGAGATCGGGCGGCGCGCAGGCCGCGTGGTGCGCATCACCCACGCGGCAGTGCAGAACCTCGATAAGCCGCGGGAATGCCCCACCGACGGCATCACCCTGACCACCGACCCGTTCGCGGTGGTCAACGATCCGGATATCGACGTGGTGCTCGAGCTGATCGGCGGCGAGGATGACGCCTACAAGCTGGTGATGGCCGCGATCGAGCAGGGCAAGCACGTGGTCACCGCCAACAAGCACCTGATCGCGCTGCACGGCAACGAAATCTTCGCCGCCGCCGACAAGCACGACGTGGTGGTGACGTTCGAGGCCGCCGTGGCCGGCGGCATCCCCATCATCAAGGCGATCCGGGAGGGCCTGGCCGCCAATCACATCGAATGGCTGGCCGGCATCATCAACGGCACCGGCAACTTCATCCTCAGCCAGATGAAGTTCGAGGGCGCCGATTTCGCCGAGGCCCTGGCCGAGGCCCAGGCGCTGGGCTATGCCGAAGCCGATCCCACCTTCGACGTGGACGGCATCGACGCGGCCCACAAGCTGGCGATCCTCGGTTCCATCGCCTTCGGCATTCCGCTGTCGTTCGACCGCATCTATACCCAGGGCATTCGCGGCATCCACGCCGACGACATCGCCTATGCCGAGGAAATGGGCTACCGCATCAAGCACCTGGGCATCGCCCGGCGCAACGACGGCGGCATCGAACTGCGCGTGCACCCCACGCTGGTCTCGGAAAAGGCGCTGCTGGCCAATGTGGAGGGCGAGAAGAATGCCGTGATGGTCTACGGCGACGCCGTCGGGCCGACCGTCTATTATGGCGCCGGCGCCGGTGCCGGTCCCACCGCCTCGGCGGTGGTGGCCGACCTGATCGACACCGTGCGTATCATGAGTGTCGACCCGACCGGCCGCGTGCCGCATCTGGCCTTCCAGCCGGACCAGATCACCGACACGCCGATCCTCGGCAACGAAGGCTTCTTCTGCGGCCACTACTTCCGGGTGCAGGTGGCTGACGAGCCGGGCGTGATGTCCCAGATCACCGGCCTGCTGGCCCAGCACGAGATCAGCATCGAGGCGATCCTGCAGAAGGATCCGGAAACCGCCGGCGACGACGCCCTGATCATCATCGTCACCAAGCCGGTGATCGAGGGCCAGATGATGAAATTCTTCGACAGCCTGGATGATCTGCCGTACACGCGGCCTGGCCTGGTGCACATGCGCGTGGCGCAGTTCGAGGACTAGGCGTTGCCGTTTGGAGTTTGGTGTTTCGTGTTTCGATTTGAGTACGGTTCGGCCCGGGTGCCGCGGAGACTGTCCTGATGAGCCAACGCTATACGGGTTTGATCGAGCGCTACCGGGATCGCCTCCCGGTCGCGGATGATGCCCGCCTGATCAGCCTGGGGGAGGGCGCGACGCCGCTCATCCGCCTGCACAACATCCCGCGGGACATCGGTTTCGGCGGCGAGCTGTACGTCAAGTACGAGGGGCTCAATCCCACCGGCTCGTTCAAGGATCGCGGCATGACCATGGCCGTGACCCAGGCGGTGGCGGAGGGCGCCAAGGCCATCATCTGCGCGTCCACCGGGAATACCTCGGCCGCGGCGGCGGCCTATGCGGCACGGGCGGGCATTACCGCCTTTGTGCTCATCCCGGACGGCAAGATCGCCATGGGCAAGCTCGCCCAGGCGATGATGCACGGCGCCCGCATCATCCAGATCGCGGGCAATTTCGACGCCGGCATGCGGCTGGTGCGCGAAGTGGCCGAGCAGACGCCGGTCACCATCGTCAATTCGATCAACCCCTACCGCCTGCAGGGGCAGAAGACCGCCGCGTTCGAGATCGTCGAGGACCTCGGCCGCGCCCCGGATTATCACTGTCTGCCGGTGGGCAACGCCGGCAACATCACCGCGCACTGGATCGGCTACAGCGAATGCGCCGCCACGCATCACGACGCGGTCACCAAGGCCTGCAGTTATTGCGGCGGGCGCTGCGCCTACGCCGGCGGCGGCAACGGCGAGCGCCCCACCATGGTGGGCTACCAGGCCAATGGCAGTGCGCCGTTCCTGCGCGGTTCGATGGTGGATGAGCCCGACACGGTGGCCACCGCCATCCGCATCGGTCATCCGCAGAGCTGGGATGCCGCCTGGGTGGTGCGCGAGGAATCCGGCGGCTGGTTCGATGAACTCACCGACGAGGAAATCCTGGCCACCCAGAAGCAGCTGGCCGCCCGCGAGGGCGTGTTCTGCGAACCGGCGTCGGCCGCCTCACTGGCCGGGGCCCTGCGCGATATCAGCCGTGGCCGCATTGCCGACGGCACCAGCGTGGTGTGCACCCTCACCGGCCACGGCCTGAAGGACCCGGACATCGCCATCAGCCAGGGCAGCAAGATCGAAACCGTGCCGGCCACGCTGGATGCGGTCAGCGCGGTGATCGGCGAAGCGGTCTGACGCCGAGGTTGGTGGCCGACGCCGAACTCCACCGCATCCCGGCCCGGGACGGGACCGGGCTGGTGCTGCGCCGCCGCCCGCTTCAGGCTGCCATCGACGCATTGCCGGCCTCGTTGCCGGCGCTGCTGCGCCGCGTCTACGCTGCCCGCGGGGTGGGGGACGCCGACGCGCTGTCACTGGACCTCGCCCGTCTGCCGGACTTCCGCCAGCTGGCAGATATCGACGCCGCCTGTGATCTGATCGAACAGGCGCTGACCGCCGACCAGCGCATTCTGGTGGTGGGGGATTTCGACGCCGACGGCGCCACCGCCACCGCCCTGGCCGTGCACCTGCTGCGGGCCTTCGGCGCCCGGCAGGTGGACTATCTGGTGCCGGACCGGGCCCGGCACGGCTACGGGCTGAGTCCGTCGGTGGTGGCCGCGGCCAGCGAATTCGCCCCCGAGTTGATCATTACCGTGGATAACGGCATCGCCAGTCACGACGGCGTGACGGCCGCCCATGCGCTGGGCTGCCGGGTGCTGGTGACCGATCATCATCTGCCGCCGCCCGAACTGCCGGCCGCCGATGCCATCGTCAATCCCAATCGCAAGGACTGTCCGTTTCCGGACAAGGCGCTGGCCGGCGTGGGGGTGATCTTCTACGTGATGCTGGCCCTGCGGGCGCGGCTGCGCGACCGCGGCTGGTTCCGCGAGCAGCCGGAACCGGTGCTGGCGGATTATCTCGATCTGGTGGCCCTGGGCACGGTGGCCGACGTGGTGCCGCTGACCCACACCAACCGCGTGCTGGTGGCCCAGGGCCTCAAGCGCATTCGCCGCGGTCGCGCCCGGCCGGGCATTGCCGCCCTGGCGCAGATGGCCGGACGCGAACTGAACCGGCTGGTGGCCACCGACATCGGTTTCGGCCTGGCCCCGCGTCTTAACGCGGCCGGGCGGCTCGACAACATGGCGCTGGGGGTGGAATGCCTGCTGGCGGCACATGCCCATGGGGCCGATTCGGCCGCGCTGGTGCTGGAACAACTCAACGCCGAGCGCCGCGAACGTCAGTCGCAGATGCAGGACGAGGCGCTGACCTCGCTGGCAGCCCTGGACCTGGGCGACGCCGGTCTGCCGTCCGGGCTCTGCGTGCATCAGGCGGACTGGCACGAGGGCATCGTGGGGCTGGTGGCCGGCCGCATTCGCGAGCGCTACCACCGGCCGGTTGTGGCGTTCGCCCGGGCCGGCGCGGGCGGGCTGAAGGGGTCGGCCCGGTCCGTGCCGGGCGTGCACATCCGCGACGTGCTGGCCAACGTGGCCACCGCCCATCCCGGGCTGGTGGACAAGTTCGGCGGCCACGGCATGGCGGCAGGCCTGAGCCTGGCAGCACACGACCTGGATCGTTTCCGCGATGCCTTTGCCATTGAAGTGGACCGCTGGGTCACCCCGGCGATGCTCGACGGCATCATCGATACCGACGGCGCCCTGAGCGGCGACGACTTCAGCCTGGACACCGCCCGGGCCCTGCGCGAGGGCGGCCCCTGGGGCGCCGGGTTTCCGGAACCGGCGTTCGACGGCGAATTCCGCGTGCTGGATCAGCGCATCGTCGGGGAACGGCATCTCAAGCTGACCCTGATGCCGGCCGAGGGCGGCGCCGCCCTGTCGGCCATCGCCTTCAATCAGGAGCACAAGGTTGGCGAACGCATCCATGCCGTCTACCGGCTCGACGTCAACCGCTATCAGGCGATGGACAACCTGCAACTGGTGATCACCGCCATCGCCTGAAACCCCCGCGGGCCCTTGTGTTATCGTCGCCGGCCGATATCACAGGCGGACTTCGTCGCGGACCGGCACCCACCCGGCCGCCGCTTTTCATGGCAACTCCCGACCCGCACAACGCGCCTCCACCGGCCAACGACCGGCAGATCGGTCAGTTCGAGCGCATGCTCGACAACCTGGCCGCTGCCCGCAGCTTCGGCAAGGGCATGCACCAGACCCGCCTGCTGGCGCTGGTACCCCGGCTGCTGGACAGCGATGACGGGGTGGCCGCGCTCTACCGCCTGGCGCCGCGCTTCGACAGCGCCGGCGTGTTCCTGGGCGGGGACTGGGCCGAGCCGGCCAACCTGCAACCCCGGCTGGTGCGGGTCACGCTGCTCAGCGGCGGCATGATGCCGGCGCTGGAATGCCTGAATCAGCTGCGTCTGCTGGCCATTGCCACCGGCGAGGCCGAGCCCGCGCCGGATTTCGACGCCGGGGCGGCGCGGCGTTTCCTGGACGAAGTACTGGCCAGCAATCTGGACCTGCTGTTCCCCACCGCCACCGAATCCGACCGCGAACAGCCCAACCCGATGCGGCCGCGGCTGCAGCGGCTGTTCGCATTTCTGGTCCGCACGCTGGGCATGAGCGGCCTGCTGGCCGCGCTGGTGGACGAGGCCGAGCGCGTGCTGCAGCAACGGCCGATCATGGTCCAGCGTATCGAGCATCTGCTGCATGCGGCGCACCGGGCGCTAAATGAAACCGACGCCGCGACCGGCGACGACAGCGAAACCCGCGCCCGCCGGCTGATCGACGCCCTGCACGGGCCCACCGAGCTGGCCCGCGAACACGCCGGTGACGATTACACCGCTGCGCTGACCGCGCTGGACCCGGAAACGCTGGCGGTGGAAGCCCGCGTGTTCGGAGAATCCATGGCCGGCACCGGGCTGGTTGCCCCGCAGCATGCGCTGTTGCTGCGCTATCTCGCCGAGAATGCCCCAGAGCGCCTGCCCGACGCGCTGGCCCTGGGGCCGGTGGGCCGGGTCGTGCTGGTAACGCACGGCGACCTGGTCAGCGAGATCATCGGTTACGCCATCTTCCCGGAGACCGCCCGCTGCATCTATGGCCTGTGCCGGCTGCTGGAGCAGGGCACGCTGTTCTTCGACCCGGTACCGCCGGGCCTGCGCCGGCTGATGGTGCTGCCCATGAACGAAGACGTGGCCGAACAGCTGCGTGCTACCAGCGAATGGCCGACCCCGCCCACCGCCAACGTGCTGCTGGTGGCCGGGACGCTATCCGTGCTGGGTCAGCCGCGCGGGGTGGACCAGGGCCACAACCCCACCTGTCAGGCCGCCCGCGCCATCAGCATGTGGGCGCAGAACGACGCCGGCTATCTGCTGGAACTGATCGCCCGCGCCGCCCGCGACGGCGAGCTGCTGATGCATTTCGAGGGCGACGCCATCGCCTCGGCCGGTCTGGACGCCGGTCTGGCCAAGTCGCTGCACACCGAGCTGGATCCGGTATCGCTGGTGCTCACGTCGCACCTGGACCGCGTCTACATGGAAATGAGCCGCCGCACCATCGACCGGCCGGGTGACGGCCACCGCTGGGTGAATCCCGAATTCCACGGCTGGTGGGTCAAACGCGGCTTCGCGGAGGTGCTGGACGACGACCAGGCCGTCAGCGGCTGCGACGACTTCATCCGCCTGTTCCACGCCGCCTACCACCCGGTCTACAACGGCGGGCGGCAACTGGTGTACGTCCAGCCCTGCGGCGTAGCGGTCACCGACTACCGCGGCGAATTCGTGGGCTGGCACGCCATTGCCATCGAGCGCATCGAGCGTGGCCCCGAGGGCGAGTGGCGGGTGTACTTCTACAACCCCAACCGCGACCGCGGCCAGGACTGGGGGCAGGGCGTGGTCACCACCACCCGCGGCCACGGCGAACTGGAAGGCGAATCCTCGCTGCCCTTCGGCCAGTTCGTGTCACGGCTGTACGTGTTCCATTACGAAACCCGGGAAGTGGGCGACCCGGCCGCCGTGCCGGATGCCGACGTCGCCGCCATCCGCGAGGCCATCGCGGTGAGCTGGGCCGCGAATATTCCCTGGGCAGACTGAACGACCACCACCCTGTCCCGAAGCCATCCCCTCTCCCGCCAAGCGGGAGAGGGCCAGGGAGAGGGTTCTTCCGCGAAGCACCAACGCGCCGCCACCCCTC